>NZ_JBIVVI010000575.1:0-5632 GCF_044757675.1 Kitasatospora sp. NPDC091257 | reverse complement strand
CCTCGGCACCCTCGCACCGGCCCCGGTCGGGGCGGCGGCGCCGGGTGGGGGGCCGGCCGTGCCGCCCTGGCTGGCGCAGGTGTCGGAGGCGCTGTTCGAGGGCATGGACGCCGACGCGGCGCGGGCCTGGGCACGCCGTGTGCGCCGGGAGATGGAGCGGCTGAACGGCAGGGTGCCCTTCAGCGTGGTCCACGACTGGTACCGCTCCGCCGTCGGGCCGGTGCTGACCGAGGCGAGCGCACGGCGCGGCGGGTCCGTCGCGCAGCACCAGCGCGTCCAGGCGCTGCACGCGGACGCCCTGGGCGGCGGTCGGGTCGACGAGGGCACGTGGCGCGCGGCGCTCGAACCGGAGCTGCGGGAGCTCTTCCACCACGCGTACCCGTACGCCGAGGCCTACGCCGCGGCCGCGGCCGCCGCCGGCTCCTACGCGCTGGCGAACGGCTACGACGCGGCCGAGGCCGCCCAGTACGGCGAGACCTACGCGGAGCTCAACACCACGGCCAACGTGCGGGCCCATGCCGACGCGAACGCCCTGGCCAACGCGGCCGCCGTGGCGGCCGCGTACGCGGCGGCGGACCCCGCCGCCTACGCCGCGACCTGGCCGTCCGCCCAGGTCCGCGCGGTGGTGCTGGTGCACGCCGACCGGCGGGACGAGCGCGGCGAGCGCGCCACCTGGGCGCGGCTGGCCGACGGCCTCGCCGCCTGCCTGGCCCGCGCGGAAGCCGCCTGACCCGGAGCTGAGCCCGGCACCCGGGCTCAGCTCCGGGCGCGGACCGGGCGCGGACCGGGCGCGGACCGGATCAGCCCTTGAGCGGCCCACCGTTGATCGCGACCCGGCGACCGTAGCGGGTGTGCGGGTGGTAGTCGTACGTGGCGTGGTGCTGGACGCAGCGGTTGTCCCAGAACACCAGCGTGTTGGGGCTCCAGCGGATGCGGCAGCTCAGCAGGGGCCGCTGGGCGGGCAGCGCGCAGAGCAGGTCGAGCAGGGCCCGGCTCTCGTCGGGCGACAGCTGGGGGATGCGCGCGGTGTAGGCCTTGTTGACGTAGAGGATCCTGCGGTCGGTGTCGGGGTGCCGCACCACCAGGGGGTGTTCGCTCTTGGGAATCACGTACCCCTCGGGCGGGGTGTAGCCCTGGAAGGCGACGAGGCCGTCGTGGATCGCGGTCAGGCCGTCGAGCAGCTCGCGCATCGTCGGGGACAGCATCTCGTACGCCAGGTGCATGTTGGCGAACAGGGTGTCGCCGCCGCTGCCCGGTTCCGGCACCCGGGTGATGTGGAGCATCGACCCGAGCGAGGGTTCGGCGTCGGCGGTGCCGTCGGCGTGCCAGCCGTTGCCGGCGACGTTGTCCGCCTCGGCGCCGGTGCTGATCTCCAGGATGTACGGATCCGCGTCGACCGGGGGCGGGTTGACCGGGCGCAGTTCGCCGAAGTGCCCGGCGAAGCGCTTGTGGTCCTCGTCCGTCAGCTCCTGGTCGCGGAACACGAGGACGTGGTGGTCGAGGAACGCCTGCTTCAGTTCGGCCAGTTGATCGTCCGACAGCTCCTTCGAGAGGTCGACGCCGGAGACCTCGGCGCCGATCACCGGAGTGACCGGGTCGACCGTGACGGTCCGGTACTCCTTGGCGGGCCTGGTGGTGACGGCCCTGACCGCGTCCAGCTCGTACTGCTCCATGACCTGCTCCTGTGGTGGGGGGATTCGGTGTCGTCACAGCCCGCGTGCCAGCAGGTCCGCGAGGACCAGCCGGCCGAAGGCCAGGTTGCCGTGGATGGAGTCGTCGGCCTCGCACAGCTCGGGGCGCTGGAAGCCGTCCGGTCCGGTGGTGCGGGACCGGAGGTCGACGACCTCGACGCCGAGCGCGTCGAGCGCGCTTCGGACCGTTTCCTGCGCGGCCGTGAACACCACCGGGTCGGACTGCTCCGGCACGCGCTGCGGCGGCAGCACGGCCAGCACCCGCAGGCCGAGGCCGAGTGCGTGGCGGTAGAAGGCCAGCGCGTCGCGGACGGTGGCGCGGACGACGGCGTCGAACAGCGGCCCGGAGAGGAAGCCCGGGGCGAAACCGCCGTCGCGGCCACGGTGGAGGTGCCAGTTCTCCCGGGTGGCGACGAAGTGCGCGCTGAGGCCGAAGGTGGACACCAGGGGGACCGTGAGGTGCCCGAGGCCGTCCGCGTCCAGGCCGGCCAGGAAGCTGCGGTAGTGGGCGTCGGCCTCGGCCTTGTGGAACACCACGTCGTGCTCGCGCGGCGCGAAGAAGTCGTCGGTGAACTCGCGCCCGGCACCGATCGGGCCGCCCTGGAAGGGGATCCGGGCGGCCTTCGCGGCTCGTCCGATCGGGCCGGCGTGCGAGTCGCCGAGCAGCAGGAACCTAGCGGGGGCGGTAGTAGTCGAGGACGACGTCGTCACAGGTGTCCACCCCCTTCGGTCCCGCGGCCGGCGTACCGGTTCGGACCGGTCGCGGATCCGCCGAGGGCCGCGACAGCCCGGCCATGAAGTGGCGCATCACGAAGTCGACGCCCTCGGAGGTCACTTCACGCAGGTTCGGCGCGTAGAACCTGCTCCGGAACGGGAGGCCGGTGATGAGTTCGTACGACGGGAAGTAGTCGACGTCGTCGAGGTCCTCGGTCAGCTGCCCGGCCACCGTCCGCAGCAGCGACTTGGAGTAGGTGTTGGCGGTGAGCGCGTGGCCGCCGGTCGCGGTCGCGGTCAGCGGAACCGGTGAGACGGTCAGCAGGACCCGCAGCCGCGGATTGGCCTCCCTGGCCAGCGCCACGGCGTCCGTCAGGTCGCGGCGGACCTCGTCGAAGGTGAACCGGTGGAGGACGTGGCGGTCCGGGTCGAAGGTGCCGCGCACGGTGCCGGGGCAGGACGGCAGGACGGTGCCGTCGGCGCGGTCCCGCCACGCCTCGGTCAGGCCCAGGGTGAAGATCAGGCAGCCGGCTTCCGTGACGGCCTCACGGATGGCGGCGAGGGTCGTCCCCCGGGCCGCCAGCATCTCCTCGGCCGAGGCGTGGCCGCCGGGTTCGACGGACGGACGGCAGGGGTCGTGGTACCTGCCCTCGTCCAGCCACGCCCCGGTGGGCGGGGTCGTGCGGCCGAAGGCCCAGGAGAGCCACTGCCGCAGCACGGCGGCGGTGTAGATGTTTCCGGTGCGGAACGAGAACACCCCGTAGTGGCGGGCCCTGCGCTCCTGCTCGGTCAGCCCTGGCGGGGCCGGCTCCGCGTCGCACCAGTTCATGCCCCGCTCCAGCAGGGCACGGCCGATGTGCGCGGCGAAGCAGGACCCCGCGGTGAGGATCGGCTCGTCCTGCCCGATCGCGAACGCGGGCGTCCAGAGGTCGTCGATGGCGAGCGGGTCCGGCTCGGCCACGGCGGAGCGCCAGAACGAGCGCGCCGGTAGTGCCTGGTAGGGGTTCACGGGGGATGGTCTCCGATGGGTCGGACGGCGGCGGTCGAAGGAGGCGCGGGTGCGGAACGGCTGAGGGGCTGGGGCTGGTGCTGGTGCGGACCGGGCCTGCGGCCGCGCCGGGCGACGCCGGACGTCACCGGGCGACGCCGGGCGCCCCCGCCGGCGGTCCGGGCCCGATGCCGCCCGGACCGCCGGTGCGGGGAGCGCGCCGGATCACGCCCGGGGGTGGTCGGCGCGGTCCCCGGGCGGGTCGTCCGACGCCTCGGCGATCGCCGCCGCCACCGCGTGCACATGCGGCGGGCGGACGATGCCGTAGTGCGTCGTGTCGAGCCGGTGCCAGGTGCTGGGTTCCGGGAGGTACGGGCGCCACAGCTCCCGCTGCCGCTCCGGCGCCCCCGCCCAGGGCAGCCCCTCCACCGGCCGCCCGGCCAGCCACAGCCGGCTGGGCGTGGCGCTCAGCATCGGCATCCGGTAGTCGGCCATGCTCCGCAGGTTGGCCCGGCAGCACCGGACCAGACGTTCGGCGTAGCCGTGGGCCTCGGGCCCGGCCGGCACCGACCCGCCCTGGCCGAGCTCGTGCGAGAACACCGCCTGGAGCTGCGCGTCGTCGTACTCCTGGAAGAGCCCGCCGGAACCGGGCGGCGGCGGGTCGATCAGGTGGACGCCGTGGACCGGCCGGCCGATCGCCTCCGCCTCCGCGGCCATCCCCATCACCGCCCAGGCGCCGAAGGACCAACCGGCCAGGTGCAGCCGCCGGGTGCCGTCCGCGAAGCGTGCTCGCAGGGCGGCGGCGTAGCGGCGGGCCCGCTCGGGCAGTGTCCAGTCCGCGGTCCCGGGCCGTTCCAGCGCGGGATCGGCGATCAGACAGACGGTCGGCCGGGGGCCCAGTGCCGACACCAGGGACCGGTAGGCCTGGATGTCGCCGCCGACCGGGTGCACCAGGCACAGCACGTCGGTTCCGGTGCCCTGCTGCCAGATCTCCGGAACCACGCCCTCCGTGGCGACGGCCCTGGCGGGTGTCGCCTCGGACAGCCGGGTCAGGATCTCGCTGAGGGAGACCCGGTGGCTGAGCCGGGACAGTTCCAGCTCGACATCGAAGTGACGTTTCATCAGGCCGATCAGGTCGAGCAGGGTCAGCGAGTCGGCGCCCAGGTCGTAGAGCGGGGCGTCGGGATCGATGCGGTCGAGATCCAGCCAGTCGCACAGCCGGTCGCGGAGCAGGGCGGCCGCGCTGCCGTCTGCCGTCTCGGCCGCCATGGTGCCTCCGGCGGACACCGGCGCGGTCCCGGCGGACGGCACCGTCCCAGTGGGCAGCGCAGGAACGGGCGGCACGAGGGCCCCGGCGCCGGGCGCCGAGTAGAACGCGCGGGATGCGTGGAGGTCGGTGGTGGAGACCAGCACCTGCGGCAGTTGCAGTCCCATGGCCCGTGCGAACACCCGCTTGCCCTCGGCCACCGTCAGCCCGACCGACAGGTGCGCCCGGTGGCGTGCGTCGGCCCGCGGCGCGCGCAGCGCCATGCCGGCCTCGCTCCACACGTCCCAGTTCACGCCGAGCCGGACCGTGCTCCCGGCGTCACCGGACGACCGGTACTGGGCGAAGCCGTCGAGCAGGCTGTTGGCGGCCGCGTAGTCGAACTGGCCGACGCCGCCGAGCTCCGCCGACATCGACGAGCAGTACACCGCCACCGGCGGCCGGTAGCGCTCGATCACCTGCTCGACCAGCAAGGCGCCCTGCAGCTTGGCGGCGGACGCCCGCCCCATCGCCTCGGCGTCGCGCCGGGCGATCAGCCCGCCGCTCGCCACCCCGACGGCGTGGATCACGCTGTCGAGACGGTCGGTGCGGCGTCCGATACGGGCCATCACCTCCTCGGGCGCCGACTCGGCGAGATCGGCTTCGACCAGGTCGACCCGGTCGGCCCAGGGCGTCAGCTCCTCCGGCAGCCGCGGACTCCTGGCCAGCAGCAGGACCCGGGCGCCGCCGTTCTCCAGCAGCCAGCCGGCGATGCTGCGGCCGATCCCGCCGGTGCCGCCCAGGACCAGGTGCACGCCTCCGACAGGCAGCCCGACGGGGCCCGCGCCGGCCGTGGACACCGGCAGCGTGACCTGTTCCCACCAGTGGCCCTGGCGCAGCGCCAGCCGGCGCGGAAGGGCGGCCGCGGCCGCCGGGGGCGCGGCCTCGGCCAGCAGTGCCGCCAGCGGTACGGCCCAGTGGGCGGGGTCCGCACCG
>NZ_JBIVVI010000574.1:0-5636 GCF_044757675.1 Kitasatospora sp. NPDC091257 | reverse complement strand
CCGTGGACTGCTCCGCCGCCCCCGGGTTGCGCTCCGCCGCCGTGCTGGGCCCCGGGCGGCTGCACCCGAGCACCCTGCGGGCGCTGCGCGCCGCCTCGCGCGCCGCCGACGTGGTGCTCGCCCACGGCTCGGACACCCTGGCCGCCTGTGCCCTCGCCCTGGCCGGGACCCGGACGCCCTTCGTCTACGTCTCGGTCGGCCACCCGCGCTACTGGACCGCCAACCGGCTGCGCCGGGTGCGCGGCGGCGCGCTGATGCACCGCGCGGCCGCCGTCACCACCCTCACCGACGAAGCGCGCGTCGTTCTGGAGGAGCAGTTCCGGCTGCCCGAGGGCAAGGTCCACGTGATCCCCAACTCCCGTGCCGCGGAGAGCTATCCGCCAGCCGACGGCCGGGACGACCGGAGGGCCGCGCGGCACGCGCTGGGCCTGCCGGCCGATGTGCTGCTGGTCGCCTGGATCGGGGCGATAGCTCCCGAGAAGCGGCTCGACCTCGCCCTGGACGTGCTCGACCGGCTGCCCGACGTCCGGCTCGCCGTCGCCGGGGACGGGCCGCTGCGCGAGACGCTGGCCCGCCACCCGGCCGCCGCCCGGGCCCACTTCCTCGGCCCGTTGTCCGACCCGGCCCCGCTCTACCGCGCCGCCGACGCGCTGCTGCTGACCAGCGACAGCGAGGGCGTGCCCGGCGCGCTGATCGAGGCGGCGCTGGCCGGGGTGCCCGCCGTGGCCACTGACGTCGGCTGGGTGCGCGAGGTGGTCCGGGACGGTGCGACCGGCGCGCTGGTCGCCCCCGGGGACCCGCTCGCCCTCGCCGAGGCGCTGGGCAAGGTGCTGGCGGTCAACCGGGCGGGCCTGGGCGCGGCGGCCCGGGCGCACGCGCTGGAGCACTTCGAGCTGGGTGCCGTCGTGGACGCCTGGCAGCACCTGGTCGCCGAGGTGTGGACGGCGGGCCCGGAGGCCGCCGGCTGACCCGCCGCGCACCCCGGTCCCGTGGGCCCGCCGAGTACGTCGGTTCTGTTGGCCCTGTCGGGTGGTCCGTCCCGTCAACGGGCGCGGGCCCGGGTGCGCCGATCGAGCGAATCCGGCCCTGCCTGCGCCGCAGCAACCGGCCGGTAGCGAACCGTCGCCAGCACACTGCCCGGTGTGAACTCGAAGTCGCTGCTGCGGTCCACCGTCCTGCTCGCCGTCGCCGTCGGGATTGCCGCGTCCCCTGTCCAGGCCGGCGCGATGTCCCACCAACCCCCTACCGAGGGCGCCAAGTTCGTCGAACTCGACCACCCGCAACCGGTGCGCGTGAGCGCCCGGACCGAGGCGGTCGAATTCTTCTGGTACGACTGCGGCCACTCCCAGGCGCTCGAACAGCCTTTGCGGGCCTGGGCGGAGAAGCACCGCGCCGATGTCGTGCTGCGCCGCGTCCCGGCCGTCTGGCCCGGCAGCCAGGACGAGGCCGTGCAACGCGGCCACGCCCGGCTGTACTACGCGCTGGACCGGCTGGGCCTGGTCGGCCGCCTCCAGACCAGTGTGTTCCGCGCCGTGCACAACGAGGGGATCGACCTCACCACCGAGGCCACCGCCACCGACTGGGCCGTGCGCAACGGCGTCGACGCCCAGGCGTTCGGACGGGCCTACCGCTCGGCCGCGGTGGGCCGGTCGGTCGACGGGGCCGCCGCCGCCTTCACCCGCTACGGCATCAACGAGCTGCCGACGGTCGTCGTCCAGGGCGAGTACCGCACCTCGCCGACCCAGGCCGGCGGGGTCGAGGCGATGCCCGAGGTGCTCGACCACCTGGTGCAGCAGGAGCGGCAGCACCGCCACTGAGCCGGCCCTCCCGGCCACGTCGGTGACATCGGATCAGCTCGCACATGTGCCTTGTCCGGCAAGCGGGTTGCCGGACAGGGGCCTTGCCTAACTGTTCAGATGCTGTTTAATGGTTAGCATGAGCGAGCTGACGATCCCGCACGTCCACCACCGCCACGTCGACGTCGACGGCCTGCGTGTCTTCTACCGCGAAGCCGGCCCGGCAGACGCGCCCGTGCTCCTGCTGCTGCACGGCTTCCCGTCGTCCTCCCACCAGTACGCCCGACTGCTCGACGCGCTCGGTACCCGCTACCGCCTGATAGCCCCCGACTACCCCGGGTTCGGCAGCAGCGACAGCCCCGCGCCCGGCACCTTCACGTACCGCTTCGACAGCCTCGCCGAGGTGATCGAGGGGTTCTGCCTCACCCTCGGCCTGGACCGCTTCGCGCTGTACGTCTTCGACTTCGGCGCCCCCGTCGGCCTGCGCCTGGCCACCCGGCACCCGGAGTGGATCACCGGCTTGGTGATCCAGAACGGCAACGCCTACGAGGAGGGACTCTCCGACCAGGCGCGGGAGTTCATCGCCAACAAGCGCGGCGTGCCGGGTGCCGAGCAGGCCGCCCGCTCGATCCTCACCCTGGACGTCACCCGCGACCAGTACGAGGGCGGCACGGGCGACCCGAGCCTGGTCGCCCCCGACGGCTGGACGCTCGACCAGCACTTCCTCGACCTGCCCGGCCGCAAGGACATCCAGGTCGAACTCGCCCTCGACTACTTCTCCAACGTCGAGCTCTACCCCGCCTGGCAGGCCTGGCTGCGCGCCGACCAGCCGCCCGCTCTGGTGCTCTGGGGCCTGGGCGACCCGTTCTTCACCGAGGCCGGCGCCCGCGCCTACCTGCGCGACCTGCCCGGGGCCGAGCTGCACCTGTTCGACACCGGGCACTTCGCCCTGGAGGAGAAGCTGCCCGAAATCGCCCCGCTGATCGACGACTTCCTCGCGCGGATCCCGAAGTAGCCGATCGCCGGGGCGGCGGGAACCCGGCCGCTCCGAACGCTCCAACGGAGCCGGAGGCTTCCGCGGCTTCGGCCGTCGCGGTCGCTCCGGTCACTTCAGTCGCGTCAGTCGTCAGTCGCGGCGCAGCAGGTACGTGACGAAGCCGAGCGTCCCCCGGTAGCCGTGCAGCCACTCGGTGCGGTGCCGGTCCGCGGCCTCGCGGGCGGCCGCCGCGCCCGGGTGGTCCGGGTGGTCCAGCGCCCACTCGGCCAGCGAGCCCGTCCAGGAGAACTCGTAGTCGTCCCACTCCTGTTCGGAGCTGGCGTGACCGAACACCGGCGTCCAGCCGTCCGCGAGGACCCGGTCGGTGGTCGTCGCCAGATCCGCGAAGTCCTCCCGGGCGGCGCCCAGCCCGTCCAGCGCCGGCTGCGACGGCTCGCGTTGCCAGAACCCTTCGCCGACCAGCAACCGGCCGCCCGGGGCCAGGAGTTCGCGGGCCGCGGCGAGCGTCGGCAGCAGACCGCCGAACGCGTGGGTGGCGCCGACGCACAGCACCAGGTCGAACGGCTCCCGCGCGGTGAACTCCCGTACGTCCAAGTGGTGCAGGCCGATCCGACGAACCACGCCGAGTGCGGTCGCGGTCTCCCGGGCCCGGGTCAGCGCGGCCGCGTCCAGATCCACGCCCACCGCCCGCCAGCCCGGATGGGCGGCCAGCGTCCGGAGCAGCCAGGCGCCCTCACCACAGCCCAGGTCCAGGGCCCGGCCCCGCTCCGTCCCGGCCGTGGCGCGGTCCAGCAACCGGGCCACCGACTCGTCCGCCAGCGGGGCCGCGACCGGGTGGCGGGCATGGGCGAGGCGGGAGATCTGCTGACGGTCCATCCGAGCAGTATGGAACGGGACGGCCCACCGCGCAGCGGGTTCGGCACGGGGGACTTCTCAGGCCCGGGAGTACGTCCGGCCCTTCCACGCGGCGCCCCGGCCGCGCCAGTGCCGCACCGCCGAGTCCACCGTCATCAGCAGGTACAGCCCCGCGGTGAACGGCAACAGCAGCACGGCCGCGGCCGACTGCCCGTAGTACCGGACCATCGGCAGGTACGTGCCCGCCATCAGCGCCCACGCCGCCCCGCCCGCGGCCGCCACCGGCGGCACCCCGCCCACCAGCCCGGCCACCGTCGCCACCGGCGGCACCAGATAGACCAGCCCCAGCCCCAGCACCGTCCCGAGCAGCAGCACGGGCGAGTGCCTGAGCTGGGCGTAGGCGCTGCGCGAGACCATCCGCCACAGCTGCTCCAGCCGCGGGTACGGGCGCACGCTGTCCACGTCGTCGGCCAGGCCCAGCCAGGTCCGGCCGCCGGCGGACTTCACCGCCCGGGCCAGCGACACGTCGTCGATCACCGCGCCCCGGATCGCCGCCACCCCGCCCGCCCGCTCCAGCGCCTCGCGCCGCACCAGCGAGCAGCCGCCGGCCGCGGCCGCCGTCCGGGCACCGGGACGGTTGCTCCGGCGGAACGGGTACAGCTGGGCGAAGAAGTACACGAAGGCCGGCACGATCAGCCGCTCCCAGCCGGTCTCCACCCGCAGCCGGGCCATCTGCGACACCAGGTCCAGCCCGTTGCTCTCGGCGGCGGCCACCAGCTCGGCCAGCGAATCCGGACCGTGCGCGATGTCGGCGTCCGTCAGCAGCAGGTACTCGACGTCCGGCCCGGCCAGCGCCACGCCGTGCCGCAGCGCCCACAGCTTGCCGGTCCAGCCCGGCGGCAGCGGGGGAGGGGTGGTGACGGTCAGCTCCAGCCCGTCGATCGTCCGCAGCTCCGCCGCCAGGGCACCGGTGCCGTCCGAACTGTGGTCGTCCACCAGGAACACCCGGGCCCGCCCCGGATACTTCTGCGCGAGCAGCGTCGGCAGGCTCGCCGGGAGCACCGGGGCCTCGTCCCGGGCCGGCACCACGACCGCCACCTGCGGCCAGCGGACCGGCGGGCGACGCGGCGGCAGCCGTACGTCGGTGCGCCAGAACGAACCGTGGCAGCACGCCAGCCAGAGCCAGACCAGCAGGGAGAACGCGGCGATCCACAGCAGGACGGTCACCCCGGCAGTCTGCCGCAGAACCGGGCCGGACGGGCGCATCGACTAAAGTCTTGACCCGTGAAGATCGCACTGATGGACTCCGGAATCGGCCTGCTGGCCGCCGCCGCCGCCCTTCGGAAGCTGCGCCCGGACGTGGATCTGGTGCTCTCTTCCAACCCGGCCTCGATGCCGTGGGGGCCGCGTACGCCGGAAGAGGTAACGGAGCTGGCCCTCGGCTGCTGCCGGGCCGCCGCCGTGCTCGAACCCGACGCGCTGGTGATCGCCTGCAACACCGCCTCCGTGCACGCGCTCGCCACCCTGCGGGCCGAGCTGGAGCCCGGGCTTCCGGTGATCGGCACCGTCCCGGCGATCAAGCCCGCCGCCGCGCAGGGCGGCCGGGTCGCCATCTGGGCCACCCCGGCCACCACCGGCAGCGACTACCAGCGCGGGCTGATCCGCGACTTCGGCGGTTCGGCGGACGTCACCGAGGTCGCCTGCCCGGGCCTCGCGGACGCGGTCGAGCACGGCGACGACGAGGCCATCACCGCCGCCATCGCCGACGCCGCCGCCCGGACGCCGGTCGGGACCGACGTCATCGTGCTCGGCTGCACCCACTACGAACTCGTCGACGACCGCATCCGCGCAGCCGTCGCCCCGACCGCCTCGCCGGGGCTCACCCTGCACGGCTCCGCCGACGCCGTGGCCGCCCAGGCCCTCCGCCGCGTCGCCGACCCCACCCGGACGGGCGGCGGCACCCTCACCGTCCTCCACGCCGGCGCCCC
>NZ_JBIVVI010000573.1:0-5637 GCF_044757675.1 Kitasatospora sp. NPDC091257 | reverse complement strand
CCGGCGCCTACGCCCGGTTCCGCGGACAGCGCGCACTGCCCCAGGTCGTCCTGCCCGGCCTGGACACCCCGGTCCGGCTGGTCACCCGCTACGCCGACGTCAAGGCCGCCCTCACCGAACCGCGGCTGGTCCGGGACCGCACGGGCATCGCCGCCCCGGCCGGCGCCGAATCCGACCCGCAGGACGAACTGATGGCCGCCGCCTTCGACGGCTTCCCGGCCGAGTACGCCAAGTACCTCTCCGGTCACCTCGCGCTGTTCGACGGCGAGGAGCACGCCCGCCGCCGCGCGCCGCTGACCCGCGCCTTCACCGCCCGCCGGATCGCCGCCCTGCGCGGCTTCGTCGAGCGCACCGCCGACGAGCTGCTGGCCGGCCTCGCCGCCCGGGACGAACCGGCCGACCTGCTGGGCGAGTTCGCCTACCCGCTGACCACCCACCTGGTCTGCGAGCTGGTCGGCGTCGAGGAGGCCGACCGGCCCCGGGTCTGCGACTGGATCCGCGACTTCGCGTACGGCGACGGCAGCCGGATGATCGAGGGCCTGGTCGGCATCGTCGACCACGTCAGGGAACTGGTCGCCCGCCGCCGTTCCGAGCGCACCGAGGACCTCGTCTCCGCCCTGGTGCACGACACCCGCGAGGGCGAGCAGCCGCTGGACGAGGACGACCTGATCTCGATCGTCGTCCTGCTGATCAACACCGGCATCACCCCGCCCGCCCTGTTCCTCGCCCACGGCCTGCTCGCCCTGTTCGACCACCCCGACCAGCTGGCCCGGCTGCGCGCCGAGCCGAAGCTGCTGGAGCGGGCCGTCCCCGAACTGCTGCGCCACATCACCCTGGTCCGGATCGGCGCGACCCTGTACGCGGCCGAGGACTTCGAGTTCGCCGGGACGGCGCTGCGCGCCGGCGACCCGGTCACCGTCGCCCTGCTGGCCGCCGACCACGACCCGCAGGAGTACGGCGAGGCGCCCGAACGCCTGGACATCGCCCGGGAGTTCGGACGTGGCGACGGCCACCTGGCGTTCGGCCACGGCGCGCACTACTGCCTGGGCGCGGCCCTCGGCCGGCTGGTCACCTCGGTGGTGCTGGAGCGGGTGGTGATCCGGCGGCCGGAAGCGGCGCTGGGGGTCGCCCGGGACGAGCTGGAGTTCGGCCACTGGCCGGCCGACGGCTTCCACCTGCTGCGGCTGCCGGTGCGGCTCTGAGCGGCTGCCGTCGCGGCGGGCCGGGTCTCAGGCGTCCGGACCGCACGGTCGGACGCCCGCCAGCCGGCGGGCCTCGGCCGCCAGGGCGGTGCGGTCCGCCGCCCCGTACTCGGCGATCGCCCGACGGCACTCCCCCGGGTCGGCCCGCTCGGCCTCGGCCCGGGCCTCCGCCGAGCCCATGGTCGGCCGGAAGTTGCGCAGGCAGCGGAACCGCTCGGCCAGCACGACCAGCCGCACGCCCGCCCTGGTCCGCTCGGGATCGCCGTCGCGGGCGCCCCGGTCCAGCGCCGCCAGGCCGAGTGCCAGCAGCAGCGCCCCGGCGAGCGGGCCCTCCACCAGGGCGGCCGGCCGGTCGAGCAGTTCGGCCAGCCGCTCCGGGAGTCCGGCGGCCAGGGCGGCCACCCGGTCCGGCTCGCCGTGCCGGGCGTGCGCGGCCACGCAGGCCGCCACCAGCTCAAGCGCCCAGGACGGGTCGGGGAGGGGCCCCGCGGGCGGCTCCGCACCGCGGGCGAGCAGTTCCGCGGGCAACTCCGCGGCACGCGCGAGCAGTTCCGCGGGCGGCTCCGCGGCACGCGTGACCATGGCGACGGACCGCCGCCACAGCGCCAGCCCGGTCCGCACCTCGCCCCGGGCGAGGGCGATCTCCGCCCGGGCGCCCAGCTCGGGGGTGAGCAGGTCGACGGCATCGGCCGGCCGGTGCCGCACCGCCAGCTCCAGCCAGTGTTCGGCACCGTCCGGGTCCCCGGCCTGCAGACTGCCGATCACCATGCCCCAGCGCAGGCCCAGCATGTCGCTCCAGTCGCCGAGCCGGTCCAGCTCGGCCATCGCCGCACGCAGCAGCGGCAGCGCCTCGGCGCCGCGCTCGCCCTGGAGGTGCAGTTCGCCGAGGCGGGCGAGCGCGAGCACCCGCAGCCAGGGCACCGGCAGCGCCTCGACGGCCGCCAGCGTCCGCCGCGCCGAGGCGGTCGCCCGCTCCGTCTCCTGGGCGCGCTCCCACCGGTAGCCGGCCACCGCCTCGGCCACACCGGCGAGCAGCGGTTCCGGGGCGGCGCACAGGACTGCCAGCGCGCCGCCGTCCAGAGCGCCGTCCACAGCGCCGTCCGGACCGTCCGGCGTGGAGCCCAGCACCTCGGGGACGGCCGCCATCACGGTGGCGATCGCCCGGACCGGGGTGTCCGGCGCGGCCGGGGGCAGTCGGCGCAGGGCGGCGAGCAGGCGCAACGCGCCGGTGCCGGTGCCGAGCCCGCCGCCCGCGGCGAGCAGGGTGTTGACGGTGCTCAGCGCGGTGAGGGTGCGCACCGGCTCCAGCAGTTCGGGCCCGGGGCGCAGCCGGGAGACCGGGCCGCCGGTGTCCTCGGCGAGGGCGAGCAGCCGGACGTAGTTGCCCTCGGCGGTCCACAGCCCGGCGAGGACGGCGGCGGTGGCGGCGACCGTCGGTCCGTCCCCGGCGGCGAGGGCCAGGCGCAGCGCGCGGACCAGGTTGTCCTGTTCGGCCCGGACCAGCCGCCACTGCGGCACGGCCGCCGGGCCGAACGGGCCGTCGTGGTGGGCGATGCCGAACTCCCGTGCCCAGGTGAGGAATCCGGCGGTGACGGTCTCGTCCTCCGCCGCCTTCGTCCGCTCGGCCGCGCCGAACTCGCGGACCGTCTCCAGCATCCGGAACCGTCCGCCGCTCGGGGTGTCGGCCAGGCGCAGCAGGGACTGGTCGACCAGGTCCTCCAGGACGGTCAGGACGTCGGCACCGGTGCTGTCGGCGGCGGCGCCGAGCAGCCGCTCCGCCGCCTCGGCGGTGAAACCGCCGGGGAAGACGGACAGCGCGCGCAGGGCGGCCCGGCCCGGCGGGTCCAGCAGGTTCCAGCTCCAGTCGACCACGGCCTGCAGGGTGCGGTGGCGCCGCGGCGCGTCGCGCGGTCCGCCGCGCAGCAGGGCGAAGCGGTCGGCCAGCCGGTCGGCGATCCCGGTCACCGTCAGCACCCGCACCCGGGCCGCCGCCAGCTCCAGCGCCAGCGGCAGCCCGTCCAGCCGGGCGCACAGGCCGGCGACCGGACCGACGGGCAGCTCGACGTCGGGCCGGGCCGCGCGGGCCCGCTGGGCGAACAGCTCGACGGCGGCCGCCCGGTCCAGCTCGGGGAGCAGGTACAGCGATTCGGCGGAGATCCCGAGCGGCGTGCGGCTGGTGGTGAGCACCCGCAGGTCGGGGCGGGCCGCGACCAGCGCCCGCACCAGGTCGGCGACGCCGCGCACCACCTGCTCGCAGTTGTCCAGCACCAGCAGCACCGGCCCGGGGCCCAGGGCGCCGGCGATCCCCGCCCGGTCCCCGGTGCCGAGCGAGGCCGCGACCGCCCCGGCCACGTCCCGGTCGGCAGCCACTGCGGCGAGCGGCACCAGGTGCACCACCCGCTGCGTCGCCGCGCGTGCCACGGCGGCGGCCAGCCGGGTCTTGCCGAGCCCGCCGGGGCCGACCACCGACACCACCCGGGCGGCGCCCAGCAGCTCCGCCACGGCGACGAGGTCGGCTTCCCGGCCCACCAGGGCGTTCGGCTCGTGCGGCACCCCGCGCCGCACCGGCGCCGCCTCGCCGCGCAGCAACTCCTGGTGCAGTTGCCGCAGTTCGGGGCCGGGGTCGGCGCCCAGGGTGTCCCGCAGGCCGCGGCGGTAGCGGTCGTACCGGCCCAGCGCGGCCGCCGCCCCGGCCGTCCGGGCCTCGCTGCGCAGCAGCTCCAGCAGCACCTCCTCGTCCCTCGGCTGCCCGGCGGCCTCCTCGGCGAGCGCCTCGACGGCCTCCGGGTGCAGCCCGGTGCGCGCCAGCGCGAGCGCCCGGCCACGCCGCAACGCCCGGCGGGTAGGGTCCCGCTCGACGCGCAGCGCGGACACCGGGTCCGTCCCGTCGGGGTCGGCGGGCCCGCTCTCGCCTTCCCAGAGCTCCAGCCCCGCCTCGGCCTCGGCGAGCGCCCCGGCGTGGTCCCCGGCCCGCGCCTTCTCGGCGCAGGCGGCGGCGTGCAACAGCACGGCGGAGGCGTCCACCCGCTCCTCCCCGAGCCCCAGCCGGTACCCGGTCGGCGTGCTGACGATCAGGTCCGCCCCGAACTTCGCCCGCGCCCGCGACACCAGCACCTGCAGCGCCTTCTCCGGCCGCTCGGGCCCGTCCTCCGGCCACAGCCCGTCCAGCAGGCTCCCCCGGCCGCACCCGCCCCGCACCTCCCGCGCCAAGAGCGCGAGCAGCCCCCGCAATCCGGGGGCGGTGACCTCCTCGCCCCGGCAGGAGACGGTGGACAGTATCCGCAGTTCGATCGTCACCGCGTCAGGCTAGCGATCACCCACGGGCCGCCGTCGCCGGGCTCCGCGACCACCCGCCCGCGCACCGGTCCTGATCCCCGGTCAGCGGACGCGGGCCTTGTGCCGCGGCACTCCGGTGCCTAGGGTCTCGATGTATCGGTTCGATACATCGGACCGATACATCGCGCCGTCCGGGTCGGGTCGACCCCGGTCGGCCGCAGCGCGCTGTGCACCCACCCGGCACAGACCGCCGATCCGAAGGAGCTTCGATGACGGGGACCGACCGCACCACCGGGCACCACCAGAACGCCGCACCGGGCCACCTGCGCACCGGGCAGCCGTCCGCACAGGACGAACGGCGGCTGCACGGCTCGTCGTTCGGAAGGGCGGCGGTCGCCTATGCCGAGCACCGCCCGGACTACGCGCGGGCCGCCGTGCGCTGGGCCCTCGACACCGCGCCGGGCCCGCGGGTGCTCGACCTCGGCGCCGGGACGGGCAAGCTCACCGCCACGCTGGTCGCCCTCGGCCACGACGTCGTGGCGGTCGAGCCCGACCCGGCGATGCTGGCCGAGCTGCGCGGCACACTGCCGGACGTGCGCGCGCTGCCGGGCAGCGCCGAGGCGATCCCGCTGGCGGACGGCTCCGTCGACGCGGTGGTGTCCGGCAACGCCATGCACTGGTTCGACATGGACGTCGCGGGCCCGGAGATCGCCCGGGTCCTCGCGCCCGCCGGTGTGCTGGCCGGCCTGTGGAACGTCTTCGACGACGGAGTCGACTGGGTGGCCGACCTCGCCCGCGTCACCGGCCCCGCCGCCATCGGCCCGCGCGACGTGCCCGCCGGCTGGCGCACCGAGACGGCGCGGATGCACCTGCCCAGGTCCGGCGGGGGCGCGTGGTTCGACTCGCCGGAGCAGGCGGAGTTCCCGCACGGGCAGCAGCGGACCGCGGAGTCCCTCGCCGCCACCCTCGCGACGAAGGCGGGCGTCCTGGTCATGCCGGAGCAGGAGCGGAAGGCCCTGCTGGACGCCACCCACGCCTATCTCGCCGACCGACCGGAGACCGGCTCCGGCGAGTTCACCCTCCCGATGCTGACCGGCGTGCTGCGCGTCCGCCGGATGTGAGCCCCGCCGCCGCGCCCGTCCGACGACCGGCGGGCCCC
>NZ_JBIVVI010000572.1:0-5644 GCF_044757675.1 Kitasatospora sp. NPDC091257 | reverse complement strand
CCACCTCAACCAGCTCTGGACCAGCACCAGGGTCCGCGACACCCTGGAGCTGCGCGCCTCGGACGGCCCGCCGTACCCGTTCGTCCCGGCCGTCCCCGCGCTCTGGGCCGGGCTCAGCTACCACCCCGCCTCCCTCTCCGCCGCCTGGGAGCTGCTCGGCCGCTACACCCTGCACGACCACCGGGCGGCGCTCGCCGAGCTGCCCGCCCTCGGCCTGGCCACCCGCCTCGGCGGCGACCCGGTCCGCCCGCTGGCCGCCGAGCTGCTGCGGCTGGCCCGGGCCGGCCTCGCCGCCCGGATCGCGGCCGGCCTCGAACCGCCGCACGTGCTCGGGTACCTGGACCCGCTGGAGGAGATCCTCGCCACCGGACGGACCTTCGCCGAGCAGTGCCGCGAGCGCTGGCACGGGGACCTGCGCCGCGACCCGGCCCGCTACGTCGCCGCCTACCGGGTCTGACGCCCCGGCGGACCCCGCGGCGGACACCTCCGCGTCAGCAGTTCGTCAGCGCGGTGTCAGCAGCCCGTCAATCCGGCCCGCGGCGGCCGCGAACCGGCGGAAGCTGGACGGACCGCACCTGCACGACCCGCAGGTCCTCCCGGAGGTGAGCCGCATGTCCGTCCTCGCTGGGTTCCGTTCCGTCGTCCCCGACGTGCCCCGCCACGGCCACGGCCTGCGCACCGCCGTCGCGCGGGTGCTGGACCGGCTGGCCGCCAGCCCGCTCGACAACACCGTGCTCGGCGCGATCGGTACGCCCCGCCCGTCCGGCCCGCGCGCCCGGCGGTGGCCCGGCGCGGACCGCCATTCGGCGCAGCGCTCCCCCGCACGGCACGGCCCCGACCCGGGGTGCGCGCCTATGGTGGGCGAATGACCGATCGTCGGACCGCCCGGCCCGGCGTCGCCCGGGTGGGGTACCTCGTCGCCGCCGCCGCTTTCGCCGTCTGCATGGCGGGCACCACCCTGCCCACCCCGCTGTACGGGCTGTACCAGGAGAAGCTCGGCTTCTCCGAGCTGACGGTGACGGTCGTGTTCGCGGTGTACGCCTTCGGTGTCATCGGCGTCCTGCTGCTGATCGGCAACGTCTCGGACTCCGTCGGCCGCCGGCCCGTGCTGCTCTGCGGGCTGGTCTGCTCGGCGGCCAGCGCCGTGGTCTTCCTCACCGCGGACAGCGTCGCCCTGCTCTGCCTGGGCCGCCTGCTGTCCGGGTTCTCGGCCGGCCTGTTCACCGGCACCGGGACGGCGTACGTGCTGGAACTCGCCCCGCCCGGGCACCGGGCCCGCGCGGGCTTCGTCGCGACCGCCGCCAACATGGGCGGGCTCGGCTGCGGGCCACTGCTGTCGGGCGTGCTCTCGCAGTACGCACCCAACCCCCTGGTCCTGCCGTTCGTCGTGCACCTGGGGCTGCTCGCCGTCTCGTTCGCGCTCACCTGGCTGCTGCCCGAGACGGTCCCCGGGGCCCGCCCGCTGCGCACGGCCCGGCCCGACCGGCCGTCCCTGCCGCCGGAGGTCCGGCGGGTGTTCGTGCCGGCCGCGGTCGCCGCCTTCGCCGGCTTCTCCCTGCTGGGCCTGTTCACCTCGGTCAGCCCCGCCTTCCTCGCCGTCGACCTGGGGGTCCACAACCGCGCGGTGATCGGCCTGGTGGTCTTCACGGCCTTCTTCGCCTCCACCCTCGGCCAGCTCCTGGTGCCCCGGCTCGGCACCGCCCGGGCGATCCCGCTGGGCTGCCTGGTGCTGATCGCCGGGATGGCCCTGCTGGCCGCCTCGCTCGCCCGGGAGACCCTGCTCCCGCTGGTGCTCAGCGCCCTGGTGGGCGGCGCCGGGCAGGGCATGGGCCTGCGCGGGGCGGTGGGCGAGGTGGCCGCGGCCGCTCCCGCCGAGCACCGCGGCGGCGCCCTGTCGGCGCTGTTCGTGGTCGCCTACTTCGGCATCTCGGTCCCGGTCATCGGGGTGGGCCTGCTCACCGGACCGCTCGGCCTGGCCCAGGCGGGTCTGGTCTTCGCCGCCTGCATGGCCGTGCTCGCCGCCGCCTCCGGCGTCTACCTGCTGCGCCAGGCGCGCCGCGTCGGGAGCTGACCCCCGCGCGCCCCCGTACACGCCCGTCGCGCGCCGCCCGCGCACGCCCGCCGGGTGCCGCCCGCACCCGCTTGCCGCGCGGGCCGGGTGCCGATAGACACGAGCCAGACACCTTGCGTGACACCCGGAGGTCCCCGCCATGAGCGTGACGAGCCGCTACCTGGACGCCTGGGAGGGCTTCTGGCGCGATGCGCCCGGGGAACCGGGCGCGGTGATCTGGGACGCCGAACCGGCCCTCGGTGCCGAACGCCACCTCACACTGTTCCGCCCCCACCTGGCCGACCCCGCACTGCCCGTCGTCGACCTGGGCTGCGGCAACGGCACCCAGACCCGCTTCCTCGCCGAGCACGTCCCGCTCGCCCTCGGGGTCGACCTGTCCGCCGCCGCGGTGGACCGCGCCCGGCGCGGCGACCCCGCCGGGCGGGCCGAGTTCACCCGGTTGGACGCCACCGACGCCGAGGCCGTCCGGGCCCTCCACCGGCGCCTCGGCGACGCCAACGTGTACGTGCGCGGGGTGATCCACCAGAGCGAGCCGGCCGACCGCCAACGCGTGGCCGAAGGCATTCGCATCCTGCTCGGGGCCCGCGGCCGCGCCTTCGTGTTCGAGCTCGCCGAGGCGGCCAAGGGCGTGCTGGAGGCGCTGGTCCGCGGCCCGTCCGGCCCGCCCCCGAAGCTGCGCCCCGTGTTCGCCCACGGGCTCGCCCCGGCCGAGGTCGCCGACGCGGTCTTCCCCGAGCTGTTCCGCGCGGCCGGACTCGACGTCCTCGCCACCGGTGAACTGCCGCTGGCCACCACCGAGTCCACCCCCGACGGCGCCCGGATCGAGCTGCCCGCGCACTGGCTGGTCGCCGGGCCGCGCGGGTCCGCGCCGCTCTGAGCCCGGCGCGGCCGACCGGCCCTACTCGGGCCGGATGTTCAGGTTGCCGCGCAGGACGTTCGCCGGGTCGTAGGCCTTCTTCACGGCCGCGAGCCGGGCGTAGCGCTCCGGGCCGTAGATCTCCCGTGCCTTCCGGTCGCCCTCGCCCTGGACGTAGTTGGCGTACGCCCCGCCGGTGCCGAAGGCCTCCAGGCCCTCCACCGTCGCCCGCGACCAGGCGATGTGCTCCGCGTCCCGCGCCGGGTCGGTCCAGTGCGCCTCCGCCGTCACCTGGTAGGGCGCGGCGCGGCCGGGGAAGGCGGAGTCCTCCTCGGGGACGTCCGCGATGGCGCCGCGCAGGAACTCGAAGTCGATCGAGCAGAGCAGGGACGGGTTGGCCCTGGTCGCCTCGACCAGCCGGGCCACGGCCTCGGGCGAAAGATCCTGGAGGTAGCGGGACTTGACGAAGTAGCGGTCGCCCTTGGGCTCGCTGCTGTCGCCGAGCGCCTGCAGCTGCGGGTAGGTCATGGGGATGCTGACGCGGGCCGCGGGCCCGACCTCCCGGTAGAGCGCCTCGGTCCGCGCCCGGCCCTCCTCCGGGTCCCCGGTCCACACCGCCAGGAGCAGCAGCGCGTGCCGCCCCCGCAGGTGCTCCGGTATCCACTCCTGCTCGCCCGCGCGCTTCAGCCCGCCGACGACGTGCAGGCCGGCCGGCTGCCGCGCGGTGTACGCCCGGTAGGCGGCCAGGGCCTCGGGGACGTCGTCCAGCGCGTGGACGCCCATGCTGAAGAGCGCCGGTCCGACCGGGCGCAGCCGCAGCGTGAAGCGGGTGACCACGCCGAAGTTCCCGCCGCCGCCGCGCAGCGCCCAGAGCAGTTCGGGGTGGCTCTCCTCGGTGGCCTCGACCACCGAGCCGTCGGCGAGGACGACCTCGGCGGCGAGGATGTGGTCGCAGGTCAGGCCCCAGCGGCGGGCGAGCCAGCCGTATCCGCCGCCGAGGGCCAGTCCGCCCAGGCCGGTGTGGGAGATGACGCCGGCGGGGCAGGCCAGTTCGTACGGGGCGGTGGCCCGGTCGAGGTCGCCGAGCAGGCAGCCGCCCTGGGCCTCGGCGGTGCGGGCCCCCGGGTCGACGGTGACGGCGCGCATCGGCGACAGGTCGATCATCAGCGCGCCGTCGGCGACGGCGCTGCCGCCGACGTTGTGGCCGCCGCCGCGGACGGTGACGTCGAGGCCGTGGGCCGCCGCGTGGCGCAGCGCCTCGCTCACGTCCGCCGCGGTGCGGCAGCGGGCGATGCGGGCGGGGCGGCGGTCGTGCATCCCGTTCCACACCGCGCGCGCCTCGTCGTACCCGGCGTCGCCGGGGCTCAGCCAGTGCCCGGGCGGTGTCGCCCGTGGCAGAACGTCGTCCTCCGGCATGGCGGCACCCCCCGTGATCGATGCATGGCGTACACACGATAGGTGGCCCGTCGACACTGTGTGCGTGAAGATTTGATGATCCATCAGATTTCGGCCATCCTCCGTTCCGGGCCGAACCCTCCCGGACGGGTCACGCCGGCGACCCGGCCGGCCCCGATCGCCGCTGGTCAGCCTCGGACCGCCCGGCGGAGCGCTCAAGTCCCGCAGCCGACCGGGATCTTGGCGCATTTGCGGGGCCGGAGCGACGAAAGCGCTCGAACAACGGGGCCCGCCGTGTTTTGCTTCCCTGCACATGACATCGGTCGGCACGACGGCAACGGGGTGAGGGATGGCTGGGACCGAAGGCGCTCCGGACCGGCCGCGTCCGTCGGGCGTGGCCCGCTACCGCACCCGCGGCGTTCCCGGCCTGCACGACCGCTTCATCCGCGACGCCCGCTCGCACGACTGGGAGCCGGCCGAGGTGGTCCACCGGGCCCTGCGGGACCGGACCGCGACCGCCCAGCCCTCCGAGCTCTCCTGGCTGCTCGCGAGCGGCAGCACCTACGCCGAACAGGTCGGCATGGACGTGGCGGCCGGCCTGCTGCACGCCTGCCCCGAGGGCGACATGAAGCTGGTGCTGGCCACCGCGGTGGCCGACGAGGCCAAGCACTCGGCGGTCTTCCACCGCTACGCGCACGCCGTCGCCGGGTCGGTCAAGGATCCGGGCGACGCCGTCGAGGAGTTGTCGCGCGACCTGTGGTCCCTGGACGACTACACCGCCCGCTTCCTGGCCCACACCCTGGCCGAGGGCTTCGCCGCCGACGAGTTCCGCTGGTTCGACGAGGGCCTGCGCGAGGAGGGCCTGGGCGAGGTGTACCGGCTGGTGCGCCGCGACGAGTCCCGCCACGTCGCGCTCGGCATGGCCTACCTCACCCACGGCCCCGGCGCGGATCGACTGCGCCGCATGCCCGCCGAGTTGCTGCTCGCCGCCGAACAGGTGGTGCTGAAGCACAACGACGTGGACAAGCTGGCCTCGCTGGTGCACCGGCTGCTGCCCGGTACTCCGGCACCACGGGTCGCCGCCTGGCTACGGGCGCGACACGCCACCCGCATGCGGGTGCTCCTGAACGTCCGGGACGACCGGCAAGAACTGTCCCGGCGCCGAAAATCCACGCGAGAACACATGGAGGTGTGATGGAGATCAAGAAGGTTGCCGTCCGCGCTGAGACCAAGGCGGCCAACAAGTACAGCGTGAGCACACGTCGCGCGAGCAAGTAACGAACACTGGTTCATACCGAGGCGGCCGCACCCCCGGTGGTGCG
>NZ_JBIVVI010000571.1:0-5648 GCF_044757675.1 Kitasatospora sp. NPDC091257 | reverse complement strand
ATCCGCCGCTACATCATCTGGCGGAACAAGCACGCCGCCGACGAACGCCTACGCGCAGTCGTCGCCAGGGCCAACGTTGCCTGATGCGGCACTAGTCACTACGCGACTCTGCTGGGCGTAGGTCTGTGACGGTGTAGACCTGCCTCTCGCGCCCTGCTGTGTAGCGAACGGTTGTGACGGTCGCTGTAGCTTCGACAGGCTTCCCCAGGAGATCGTCACCCAGTCGCGTCGTAACCTCTTCAGCGGTTCTGGCTGCGATTAGGCGTCCTGTTCGAGTTTGGATCTCCACCGAACCGCGGCGCATGCTGGCTTCGACAAGCAGCCCCTCGATGATCTCTGTTGTCGTTTCTCCGAAGTCCACTCGGTCGCTCAGAAGCTTCAACCGAGCTGCACCGTGCCGGTCAAGAGTGCAGGTACGAGCACGGTCGGTTCCGGGTTCCCAGGAGAGCCTGAGGTTGACACCCGCCTCCGCGAGCAAGCCTGAGAGCGTGCCGAGATGCTTTACAGCTCGCTGCCCGAGCGGTACCACGCGGTCCGCCAGTCGATCGTCAGGCAAATCCTCATCACCAGGTGCGGATTGAGCAGTTTCGGCAATCTCAAAGATCGCTGCCACAGCGTCATCAAGCAGAGACGATGCTGGCGAATCTGCAGCTGATCCGAAAAGATCATCCTGGGTATGGGCCGGAGAGCTCTGGGCGGGGCCATAAAGGTGCACACCGTAGGACGATGGAAACGCGGGTGCCGAGCGAAGCAAAGTTGCACCCTGAATATGGCCAGGGATGGGCGCCGCCGCGGTTGGCGCGCCCGTCAAGGCCTGAGCCACCGACGTAACAGTGTTCTGGAGAGACGTAAAGAAGCTTCCGAGGAGGGTGATGGGAGCCTCGTGTCCTTCAACCTGTCCGCCATCAAGGGCCAAGTCGAGACGTCGCCGGTCCCTGACCTCGGAGGGAGCAGCTGACTGGCTACCCTCAGTTTCTGCTGTCAGGCTGCGTGTCGCGAAGCCAGCGGCAGCCTGAAGTGCCCGCCACTGTTGGGTCATAAGCTCTCTGTGAGTGACGTGAGGTCTCGATTGGCGGTCGCCTGTAGCTCGCTGTTCGCGGAGCCAAGCTCGCAGGGCCGCTTTGTCGCGCGGAATCTCTGGCTGCGTCATAGTTGCACCTCCAGGTATCCGCGACGGACGGCAATCCCACTGCGCGAGCGTTGCCAGATTTCATCGTAGAGACCCAGCGACTGGAAAGCCTGGATATTCCTCGCGCTGAGCTGCCCTGCTCGAAGATCATCAAAATGGACGCTGTCCGGGAGTCGAACGGCGTATGCATCGACCCGCATGCCGTGGCTTCGACACCAAGAGTGCTCCAGCAGATCTGCGAGGCTGTCGACATCCTGTTGGTCAAGCCGGTCGTACCAGTCGGCAGGAAATCCGTAGAAGACATCGACGTCTGCAGGTTCGGCCTTCTGGGTGACAAAGCTGCCAGCGAGCCAGGCAC
The DNA here is from genome assembly GCF_044757675.1 of Kitasatospora sp. NPDC091257. Taxonomy (NCBI): domain Bacteria; kingdom Bacillati; phylum Actinomycetota; class Actinomycetes; order Kitasatosporales; family Streptomycetaceae; genus Kitasatospora; species Kitasatospora sp. NPDC091257. The sequence continues at coordinate 4,161 of NZ_JBIVVI010000571.1, read as the reverse complement.
GCGGCATCGTTCCGAGAGCGGCCTCTACAAACATGAGGTGACGCTCCCATTCATCCCAGAGCGCTTGTCGGGTTGAAGAGCCTTCGAAATCCTCATGCAGGACGAAGCGGTCGATGACCTCGTCTCGCGTGGCCGCGTAGCGGCCTACAGGCAGATAGCCGTGATCGGAGCTCAGCACAGGGATCACTGGTTGCTCCTCTTCACGGGGTGATGCGCGGCTTGGGCAGCCTACTGCCAGCCCCTATCGGAGGCCCAGATTGCACACTGAAGCGTTATCGGCTGTTCGGACGGCGTGGGCTGCCCGTGCCGTCTAGCTGAGCGCATCTGCAATGAACTGCATCGAGTCCACGATCGCCACGGCCCCCGCAGCGGCCAGCCTGGCACCCTTGCCCGGCTTGTTCGCGAAGCCGATGGTCGGGACGCCCGCGGCCTCCCCGGCCTCGACGTCGCGGGCCGCGTCGCCGATGAAGATGCAGTGCTCCGGCCTGGTGCCCGCAGCCTCCATGGCTTCAAGCAGGAGGCGCGGGTTCGGCTTCATGGAGGAGGGGTCACCCAGGACGCGCCCGAAGACGCCGCCCACGTAGTCGCTGAGACCGTGCTCGGCGAGGTAGGCCTCGATGGCCGGGCTCGCATTGTTGCTGACCACCGAAACCAACCGACCGGAGGGGGCAGACGCACGCAGAACCGATTCTCCGCCCGGGGTCGGTCGACCGACCCGGACAGCTTCGGCCTCCAGTGCGGCCAGCATGGCGTCCGTGCTCGCCGTGAGATCGGGGCGGGCGTCCGAGATCAAGCGAAGCAGGGCGAGCGGGTCGTTCTCCTCCTCCACTCCCAGGGCCTGCTCGCCCGCGGCGAGCAGGCCCTCACGGAGTCGGCGCGCGACCTCCCGGGCCGGGAGGCCGGCGAAGACCGAGCAGACCGGGCCGTCGAAGTCGAGGAGCACGTGCTTCACCGGCCGCAGTACGTCGGCGAGTTGCTGAGGGCTGGCGGTCATGGCTGCCGCTCGTAGGCGATCGTGCTCCACACGCTGTCGAACCACATCTGGGCCTGCTGGACGTACTGCGAGCCGAGCGAGGCGTCGTCCGGGCCGGAGGCGTGGTGGAACAGGGTGGTGTCCTTGCCGGTCACGTCGTAGAAGGTGTGGTCGGCGCCATCGATCGCCACGGTGCGCTCGCGGAGCGGGTAGAAGCCGAAGAACGCCTCCGCCCGGTTCAGGATGTACAACTTGAACAGGCTGGACGCCCGGTGCACCTTGACCTGGACGCTCGCCTTCTGGACCAGGCCCAGCTCGGCCAGCATCTCCACCGAGTACGCGATGCCGCCGGCGTTCGTCAGGGCGATGTTGCGGGCGCGCTGCCGGAGGACGGCCTCGTCCTGGAGCCCGTCGACCAGGACCGGCACCGCCATCGGCGCCGTGGTGTCCGGCAGCAGCAGGCGGACCGTGATGGACTCCGGTGCCAGCCGGCCGGAGCGGACCTTGTCGAGCGGCTCCTGCAGCGCGTTGTGCAGCGTCTCGCTGGAGAACCCGGCGAAGTCGAGAGTCACCTGCTGCTGCTCGAAGGCCGCCTCCAGGTGCGGTCGCAGCCCGACCGGCCGGGACGTCCTCTCCCGTACGAATGAGCCGCTCCCCTGCCGGGTCACGATCAGTCCCTCGGTGCGGAGCAGGTCGAGCGCTTTGTCCACCGTGCCGCGCGCCACGCCAAAGTGCTTCGCCAGCTCGGGACCGGAAGGCAGCTTGTCGCCTGTCTCGAAGCCGGGCTTCTTCGTGAGGATCGAGGCCCGCAGAGAGCTGCTGACCTGCTGATACGGGGGGCGAGAGTCATCCGGGTCTAGGGCCATACGCCAATGCTAGGGGAGGTGCCCAACAGGCGCGAGAAACCCAACTCTCTTGACCTGCCCAAGCAGGTTGTCTATGTTGTGGGTGTCGCACCAAGTGAGACAGGGCGACACAGAGGGGCCTTCTTTGGGTTGCTCTGAGCTGCACGAATGCACCCGCGAGTGGTCGGCAACCGCCGCGCCCAGGGTGAAGGGGCCCGGGATAGATCGGGCCGAGGCAACCGGCGCCTTGGCAGTCCGGATGGCTGGAGACCGAAAGGTCAACGCCGTCCATGCCTGGGAGCACATCCCGAAAGGACGGCACACCGGGCCCCGCTCTGCCGGGGCCCGTGCTTGTGAACGAGTGACTTTGGCCCGGCCCTTCCGCTCGCGGTTGGGCCGTGGCCATGGCTGCTCGTGCACTGCGAGTAGCTGTGCCCGCGTGAGTTGGGCCGCCGCGCTCCCGGCCAAGGATCGCGCGGCGGCCCTCGGGCCCGCCCCCATCGAGAGAAGAGGTAGACCCGTGCGGTCGATTGTTGCAGGCCAAACGGCCTTGAACGAGGACGAGTTCGCCGAGCTGGCGCTCGGTCTCGTCGTGGACTCGGAGTTCACCCGGCTGTTCACCGGGGTGCCCGGCGAGAGCGTGATCGAGCGCGAGGCCCGCATGGACGCGGCGGACGGCATCCTGGCGGACCTGCGTCGGGAGGACCCGGTGCTGGCCGCCTACGCCGAGCAGCTGCTGAGCGTGGCGCCGGTGCCGTTGCGGCGCCCGGTCGTCATCCGCCGCACCACCAGCGTCGAGCGGGTGGCGGCGTGAACAGCACCATGAACCGCACCAGTTGGCGCTTCGACGCCCGGAACGGGATGACCATGCGCAATCCCCGTCCGGAGCTGCCGTCGGGTGCGGGCGTCACCGAGGCTCTGGACCTGCCGGTGGACGAGTTGCGGCGTGCCTTCGCCACGCACGAGGCCGGCCACGTCCTGGTCCTGCTGCACTCCGGGATCCCGTTCGAGGCCGTCTTCATCCGTGACGACCTCAGTCTGGTCCCGGACCGGGCCGGTAGCGGCGGGGCGGTCGTCCTCGGTCCCTGTTCGGCTCCGCTCCGCACCGGCCTGACGATGCTGGCCGCCGGCGAGCGGGCCCAGGACCGGTGGCTGCGGGAGACCGGCCGGTGGACCACCCGGCGCGGATGGGTGACCGAACTCAGCGCTATCAACGACCGCCGCGAGATCTACCGGGCCGTGTACGAGGCCTCCGGCCGGAACGTCACCTTCGGGGCCTCTGACGACCCGTGCCGGGACCTGGCCGCGCTGCACGACCACACCGACGCCCTGCTCGACACGCTGTGGGACCGGGTGACTCGCCTCGCCGAAGCCCTGGACCGGCGCGGGCGGCTGACCTGCGGGCAGGCCGCCGCGGCCGCCGGGCTCTTCCCGAAGGCGGGGTGGCAGCAGTGAGCGGGCTGAACGACTTCCGCGCCGACCAGCAGGCCGTCCGGGCCGACGACCGGGCGGACCGGTGCGAGGAGCGCGAGCAGCGCCGGCTGGATGCCGAGGCGGCCCGTCAGCGGCGCCAGGCCGACCAGCGCGCCGCCGAGCAGGCGCGGGAGCGGCGGCGGGCGGCGCGGGCCGCGCGCTTCGGCCGGGTGACCGGCTGGGTCACGGCGAACCCGGCGCGGGCGTTCGTCCGGCTGGTGCAGGCGTGCTCGATCGTGCCGGCCGTGGTCTCCCAGGTCACCGCGCTCGACCACGCCAAGGTCGCGGTGCTGCTCGCGGTGCTGCTGGCCGCGATGCTGGAGGGCGGCGCGTGGGCGCTGGTCGCCATGGGCGCCCAGGCCGAGGGCGAACGCTCCACCCACACCTACCGCCTCGGTGCCTGGACGGCCGGCACCGTGGCCGCGGGCATCAACTTCGCCCACGGCTGGCAGCAGTACACCGACGCCCGATGGGTCGCCGCCGTGCTGGCCCTGTCCAGCATCGGCGCCGTCTGGCTCACCGACCTCCAGACCCACGGCGGCCGCGGCCCGACCACGGCCGAGAAGAAGCAGGCGAAGGAGCGGGCCGAGCACGCCCGCCGCCGCGCCGACCACCACCCGAAGGTGCGGGCCGTCGCGGACCGCCTGCTGTCCGCCGCCGCTTACGGAGCGTTGTCGCCGGACGAGGCGTGGCGGATCGCGTGGGAGTACGTCCACGGTGTCACCGTGCCGGGTCTGACGGCCGAGCTGCTGGCCCAGCGGCTGAACGCGAGGGCCCGGGTGGCGGAGCTGAGCGCGCTGCCGGCGCCGGTCGATCTGTGGCCGGGCATGCCCGACGACCCGTTCCCCGCCCTCACCCTCCCGCTGCCCT
>NZ_JBIVVI010000570.1:0-5650 GCF_044757675.1 Kitasatospora sp. NPDC091257 | reverse complement strand
ACGTACTACTTCAACGTGCTCTCCGGCCAGACCCAGCGCACCGGTTGGTCCATGCCCTCGGGCTGGAAGTCGATGGCCAGGTTGACCCGGGTGTGCCGGTCGTCCAGCCGCTGGAAGGTCACGACGCCCTTCTGGCGCACGTCGCCGTCCGTCGTCCGCCAGGCGATCCGCTCGTCGGGCAGCTGGTCGACGATCTCGGTGTCGAACTCGCGGGTGACACCGCCGATGCTGGTCCGCCAGTGATTGTGGCGATCATCCAGCTGGGTCACGGCCTCGACGCCTTCCATGAAGCGCGGGAACTCCTCGAACAGGGTCCACTGGTTGTACGCGGTGTGCAGCGGGACGTCGACGTCGACCGTCTCCTTCACCGTGCTCATCTGGGCCTCCTCGCGGGGTTTGGCGGCCGGGGCCTTCCCGGCCCGCCCGCGCGCCTTCCCGATGCGCCGCGCCCTAAGCACCGCCACGTTCATCCCGCGGGGCCCGGCCGGTGGGTGGCATGGGGGCTGCGCACTCGTCGGGGAAGCAGGTTTGGCGGACGCGGGCCCGGCTAGGCGCCCGGCATGGACTCCTCACTGCACACTCACCCGTGGTCCCGGCGGCTGCGCCGCGCGCTCGACGCGCCGGCCCGTTGGGAGTTCCTCGACACAGCCGCCGAACCGCTCGCCGGCGCGGTGGCCGGGCTGCCGCTCGGGCCGTACCGCGACGCCCTGCACGGCGTGTGGCTCGGGCACCCGCTGCACCCCGCACTGGTCCAGTTCCCGCTCGGCTGCTGGCTCTCCGCCGGGCTGCTGGACTGGACTCCCGCCGCGCACCGCGGCGCCGACCGTCTGGTGGCGGCGGGCCTGCTGGCCGCCGGCCCCACCGCGCTCGCGGGCTGGGTCGACTGGGCCCGGCTCGACCCGCCGCGCCGACGCACCGGGCTGGTCCACGCCGGCGTCAACACGACCGGCGTACTGCTGTACGGCGCCTCGCTGGCGGCCCGCTGCCGTGGTCGGCGGATGCACGGCCGACTGCTGGGCCTGGCGGGGCTGGCCGCCGTCTCGGCGGGCGCCGCGCTCGGCGGGCACCTGTCCTATCGGCAGGCCGCCGGTCCGAACCGCGCGGCGGCGGTGCCCCCGCTGGCGCCGTCGGACTGGGTCGGGCTGGGCGTGGTCGACGACTTCCCGCCCGCCGAACCGGTCCGCCGCATGGTCGGCGAACTGGCCGTGGTGGTGGTTCGCGACGGGGACGACTGCCAGGTGCTCGCGGACCGCTGTGCCCACCTCTCCGGGCCGCTCTCGGAGGGCACGCTGATGGACGGCTGCCTGCGCTGTCCATGGCACGGCAGCGAGTTCCGGCTGCGGGACGGCGAGGTGGTGCACGGACCGGCCACCGCCCCGCAGCCGGTGTTCGAGACCCGGGTGCTCTCCGGACACCTGGAGATCCGGCTGACCGAGCCGACCTGACCGGTCCCACCGGGTCGCTGTTCGCGCCCGGCACGTCCGCCCGTCGCACCACCCGGACCGGGGGCATGCGAGCGTCCGTGATCGGCGGAGTGCGGCCGCGGCGGCCACCCGCGGTGCCGGCCGGTGTCCGAGGTGTGGGCGCCGTCGATCCGGGCAGCCGCCCGGCATGCTGTTGATCAGAGCGCCGGGAGTCTACGCGCCTCAGGGCGACACCGAGCTTCTGCTCGCCTGCCTGCGCCGCGAGGTGCTGGACGCCGCCAGCCGGGTGCTGGACCTCGGCACCGGGACCGGTGCGGTCGCCCTCGCCGCAGCCGGGACGGGCGCGCGGGTCACCGCCGTGGACCTGTCGGCCCTGGCGGTGGCGACCGCCTGGGTGAACGCGAGGCTGAACCGCCGCAGGGTGCGGCTGTGCCGCGGCGATCTGGGGGCCCCGGTCGCCGGCCGGCGCTTCGACCTGATCACCGCCAACCCGCCGTACGTCCCCACCGGCGATGACGTGGCGCGGCCCGGCCGCGGGCCCGCTCTGGCCTGGGACGCCGGTGCGGACGGGCGGCTGCTGCTGGACCGGATCTGCCGGGAGGCGCCGCGGCTGCTGGCCAGGGGCGGGAGACTGCTGCTGGTGCAGTCCTCACTCGCCGGTGTCCCGGCGACGCTGGCCGCGCTGCGGTCGGCGGGACTGCGGGTGGCCGTGGTGGCCCGGCGCTGGCAGGCCTTCGGGCCGGTCATGACGGCGCGCGCCGCACTGTTCGAGCGGCGGGGGCTGATCCGGCCCGGCGAACGCGAGGAGGAGTTGGTGGTGGTGCGCGGTGTCCGGGAGCACTGACAGGGCCGCGACCCGGGTGGTCATCGTGCCGGGCGGGCCGCTGCTGGTCGAGGGTCCGGTGGAGGTGGTCCTGCCGGACGGGACTGTGCGCCGCTGCGACCGCCCGGTGGTGGCGCTGTGCGCATGCCGGCGCAGCCGTCGCTATCCGTTCTGCGACACCAGTCACCGGCGCCGCGCGCGGCCGGAGCGGGCTTCAGATCCGGCCGTCGGGCAGCGGTGAGCGCAGCGAGCTTCGGCCGGTCCGCCACCGGCCGAGCAGGTGGTCGGCGAACCGGCTGTCGACGACCTCGGCGGCCGCGATGCCGAACGCGATGTCGGCCTCCAACTCGGGTTCAGCAGTGATCAGTTCTTCGATCACACCGCGTCGGACCAGTTGCTCGTGGACTGCGTCGGCTTCGATGTGCTCGCGGTAGAACAGCGTGCCGTCCGGTCCTGCGCCGAGGCGCTGCAGGGCTGCGGCCAAGCGGGCGGAGCCGGGCGAGGAGGTGATCTCGACGGTGGCGAAGTGTCCGACGGCGGCGCCGCGCAGCGCACGGTGCAGGCCGAACAGTGTCATCAGGTTGACCACCGCGAGCGCGGGCGCGGGGACGAGGTCGAGGTAGTGCCGGTATTCCGGATCGAGGCCGAAGTCGGCCATCATCCGTGCGAACAGCAGGCAGTGGGCGCGGTCGGGCCGGCCGGCGCCGTACTCGTCGTAGGCCACCGTCATCAGCACCGCCTGGGCGGGACCGTGGAGCCGTGGCAGCATCCACAGCTGCGGGTCGGCTTCCTTGAGGTGGTAGACCGAACGGTGCACCAGGTACTCACGGGCGTGCCATCGTGCGCCCTCGGCCAGCAGGTAGTGCGACGGGCCGGCGCCGTCCAGGGGCTCCGCCAGGAGCCGTTCCAGGGCCTGGCGCAGCGGCCGGACAGGCTCCGCCTCGGCGCGCACCGCGGCGAGGAACGGCCGTTCCAGCTCTCGCCTGTAGGAGAGCAGTTCGGGTTCCCACTCCCAGCCCGGGTGGACTCCGGGCAGCCCACGGTCGTGGAGCTCGTAGCAGAGGTGGAGGGCGAGCTGGTGGTCCTCGCCCCAGGGATCGGTGGCGGGCTCGGGCGGTGCCAGGAACCGGGCCGCACCGGGCGGCCCGGCGGTCAGCAGGCCCAGCACCGCCTCGGACAGCGGCCCGCGCGGCTCCGGGAGCCCGCTCACCGCCCGCTCCCGCGGCCCTCGGTGCAGGCGCACCACACCGCGACGGCGGTGCCCAGGTCGGATTCGGAGGCCGAGCCGAACCTGCGCAGCAGGGCTGCCGGCCCATGGTCACGGCGCGGTTCGCTCCCGATCCCGGGCTGTGCCGCCTGTTCCCTCCGCTCCATCGTGCCCACCTCCACGCGATCGTCGTCCCTGGCGCTGAGCGGCTGCCCTGGTTCGGTCGTGTCTAACGTTCGGATTTCTCACGGGTGCGGGCCGTCGCGGGGCGGCGCCGGGGTGTCGGCCCGCGCACCGCGGGCAGACGCGTCGGCGTGAACCCGATCGAACGAACCCTGCGCGCCCTCGACCGCTTCCAGCAGCGCCACCGCGTTCCCGGTCTGGTCGTCGGTGTCGTCAAGAAGTACGGCGACGACCGTGGAGGGCTGCTCGCCGCCCTCATCACGTACTACGGCTTCGTGGCGCTGATCCCGCTGCTGCTCCTGCTCAGCACCGCACTCGGGTTCGTCCTGCACGGCCACCCCGGTGCCCAGCAGTCGGTGCTCGACTCCGCGCTCGCCGACTTCCCCATCATCGGCGACCAGCTGCGTCAGAACGTGCACTCCCTCCAGGGCAGCGGCCTTGCCCTGGTCATCGGCGTCCTCGGGCTGCTGTACGGGGCACTCGGCATCGCGCAGGTGCTCCAGCACGCCATGGCCGAGATCTGGAACGTCCCGGGAGTGCGGCGGCCCGGCTACTGGCCGCGGCTGGTGCGCAGCCTGTTGCTCTTCGCCGTCCTCACTGCCGGGCTGCTGCTCACCACGGCCGCCGCCTCACTGGTCGGCACCGCCTTGGGCGGGCCGCTCGCCCGCGTCGGGGGGCTGCTGATCTCGGCGCTGCTGAATGCCACGGTGTGCCTGGCCTGCTTCCGGGTGCTCACGCCCAAGGAGGTTCCCGTCAGGGCGCTGTGGCCGGGGTGCGCGCTGGCCGGCCCGCTGTTCACCCTCCTCCAGGCGTTCGGCGCCCTGCTGGTCACCCACGAACTGCGCCACGCCGGCCAGGTCTACGGCTTCTTCGCCACGGTGATCGGCCTGCTCTCCTGGCTCTACCTGGCCGCCCAGATCACCGTCTACGCGGCCGAGACGAACGTCGTGCTCGCCCGTCGGCTGTGGCCGCGCAGCATCCTGCAGCCCCCGCTCACCGACGCCGACGAGGACGTGCTGTCGTCCGTCGCCAGGCAGGAGGAACGCCGCCCCGAACAGCACGTCGACGTCTCCTTCCACGACGAGGACGGAGGTGAAGGCGTGGGCGGGGCGGAGGGCGACGACGACCGGCCCTCCGGCCCCGGGACGTGATGGACGGACGGGGACATCACGCTGCGCCGTGCGCGAGGACGAGGGCCCGGTGTGGTCGCGGGAGAAGAGGGTACGCGCGGGGCGACCCGCGTACGGCGAGCGTAGGAGGCCCGTCATGGCCGATCCGGTGAAGTCGACCGACCGGCGGGGAGACTCGAACGGCCGCACCGCTGAGCGGCCGTCGAACGGGCCCGGACGTGGGGCACCGGCCGAGAACGACTTCGACGACTTCGCCGCCCTGCTGGACTACCCCGTGTACGTGGTGACCGCCGCCGGGCGCGAGCCGGCCGGCTGCCTGGTCGGGTTCGCCGGACAGTGCTCGATCCGTCCCGCGCGGTTCGTGGTGTGGGCGTCGAAGGCGAACCACACCCATGCCGTCGCCCTGGCGGTGGAGGTTCTCGCCGTCCACCTGCTTCCGCCCGACCACCGGCTGGCAGAGCCGTTCGGGGGCCGGACCGGCGACGACACCGACACGTTCGCCCGGGTCGCGTGGTACCAGGGCCCGCACGGCGCGCCGGTCCTCGCCGAGGCACCGGCCTGGTTCGTCGGCCGGATCCTGGACCGTGCCGGCTGGGGGGACCACACCGGGCTGCTGCTCGCTCCGGTCGTGGTCCACACCCCGCCGGGGGCGGCCCCGGTGTTGTCTTCCCGGGACGTGGCAGACATCGAGCCGGGCCATCCGGCCTGATCGGTCCTACGGACCACGGCGTTCCCGACCAGCGCGCCGCCGTAGACGGTGGAGCCGACGCCGATCAGCCAGGACCGGACGGCCGGCACCCGTCCCGACGGTGCTGTAGGAGACGGCGTTGGACACCAGCAGCGGCGCGAGGACCACCCGGGAGAACAGGCGGGGGCCGGCCGG
>NZ_JBIVVI010000569.1:0-5657 GCF_044757675.1 Kitasatospora sp. NPDC091257 | reverse complement strand
GCCGGGCGGGCCCCACCCGCTCCGCCCCGCCGGACCCTCCGGCGCCCCGCGGATCAGGCCAGGGCCTTCTCCAGCGCGGCGAGGTAGCTGCGCATCATGTGGTCGCGGATGCCCTCGCCGTCCGGCGAGAACGCCGCCGCGCCCAGGCCCTTGGCCCGGTCGGTCAGCCCGGGGACCAGCCCGACCTTCTCCGTGACGCGGCCCGCGGAGTCGATGTGGCGCAGCGCCTGGACATGGGTGAAGGCGGGCTCCGGCGGCAGCTCGGGGACGATGTCGTTGCCGTGCACGAAACGGTAGGTGCGCCCCCGCAGGCCCTTGTCGTACGCGGCGGCGAGCAGCCGGTCGCAGGTCCGGGGCTGGCCGAAGGTGCAGACGCCGTCGGCCGCCAGGCTCGGGTCCTCCAGGTCGAGCCGGGCGGCGACGAGCATGGCGAGGGCGCCGCCGAGGCTGTGCCCGGTGAACCAGACCGTCTGATGGTCGGTCCGCAGATCGGAGACGGCCTTGGCGACGTCCGGGTAGATCGATTCGAGGGCCTCGGCGAAGCCGTAGTGGACGTAGCCCGTCCGGGCGGGGCCGGGCCAGGGCGGGGTGGTGGCGTCGGTGAGCCAGTCACGGATCTGCGCGGGTTCGGTACCGCGGAACGCGGTGACGATCATGTCGTCGCCGGCCATGGTGTAGGCCTGGGTGTCCTGGAGCGGGAACGGCGGGGTGAAGCGCGTCTGGTGGTGACGCACGGCGTCGAAGCCCCAGGCGTGGGCCTGCTCCTCGATCACGGCCTCGTCCTTGTAGGCGAGCTCGGCGGCCTTCGCCAGCCAGTAGGCGTGCGGGAGGCTGTAGCCGGTGGCCTGCTGGTCGAAGTCGGTGGGTACGGCCATGGGGGCACTCCTGTCGGGTCGTCGGACGGAACAGCGGATCGGCCCCCAGGCCCCGACCGGCATCCGCCGCCGGGTGCGCATCGCAGCGACCTGGTGACCAGGAGTGACGCTACCCCGCACGCAGTTCGTGAGCGACCGTGCCACGCCCTCGCCCCCAACCGCCGGGCGACCGCGGCACGACAGCCACCCCGGCCAAGCCCACCCCGCCCCGCCAAGCACCGGCACAGGGAGCCCGTGCTCCCGCGCCCGGATCACCCGCCGATGCGGCAGCCACCGCAGCGGCCACCGCCGCCGATTCCCCGCCGCCCACCGCAGTCGCCGTCAGTCCGCTTCCACCGACCGCGCGATCCGCTCCCGCGCCGCGACCGCCCGCGTGTCCTCGTACCCGTCCAGCAGCGCGAGCGCCTGCGTCCGGTGGCGCCGCGCCGCTTCCCCGTCGTCGGCGAGCACGGTCGCCGCCAGAGCGTCGAGGGCCAGTGCCTCGTGCCAGGGGTCGCCGAGTTCGTGGTGGGTGGTGGCGGCCCGGCGGAGGAAGGCGGCGGCCTCGGTGTGACGGTCGAGGTGACGGTAGGTCTCGCCCGTGCCCTGCCAGGCGAGGGCTTCGCGGCTGCGGTCACCGAGGCGCCGGTGGAGGACGGCGGCGCGTTGGTAGGAGTCGAGGGCGTCGGCGGGTTGGCCGTCGGCCCGTTGGGCGTCGCCGAGGGCGAGGAGCCAGAAGCCTTCCAGGCGGTGGTCACGGAGGTTCAGGGCGATGTCCAGTGCCGCGTGTGCCGAGGCGAGTGCACCGGCCGGGTCGCCGTCCTCGCGTTGGATGTCGCTCAGCAGGCGCAGGGCGTTTCCCTCGCCGCGCTGGTTCTTCAGTGCGCGGTGGGCGGTCAGTGCCTGGCCGACGGCGGCCGCGGCCTCGGGGAGGCGTCCGGCGCGACAGTGGGTGCTGGCGAGGTTGGAGAGTGCGGTGGCCTCCCAGTGGGCCTCGCCCAACTGCCGGAAGGCGGCGAGCGCCTGCTCGAAGTGCCGGGCGGCATCGTCCAGTTGCCGACTGTGCAGGTGGACCAGTCCCAGCAGGTTGAGCGAGTGTGCCTCGTTGAGCCGGTCGCCGAGTTCACGCCAGAGCGCCAGGGCACTGCGGTGGCACTCCAGGCTGTCGCCGAGGGAGTTGACCCGGGTGTACGCCATGCCGAGGTCGGTGAGCAGCAGGGCGCGGGCCGTGTCGTCGGAGAGGCGTTCGGCGGCTGCCAGCCCGAGCCGGCCCGCCACCGGCCAGTCCGCGCCAGGGGCCGAGGGGGCCTGGGCGTTCCAGAGGACCGCGGCCAGCTGCCAGGTCCGCCGGTCCTCGCCTGCCGCGGACGCGGTGTGGACGGCCTGGAGGAGGTTGGCGCGTTCGCGTTCGGCCCAGTCCACGGCGGCGTTGTAGTCGGCGAAGACCGTCGGCCGGACTCCGTCGGCCGCCTGGTCGAGCGGCAGCCGGGCTTCGGCCGGCCGCAGCCACTGCTGGGCGGCGTCGGCGGTGTGCAGGTACCAGTCGAGTACCCGCCGCAGTGCGGCCCGGCGCTGTGCGGGAGCTTCCTCCTGCTGGGCCTGGTCGGTGGCGTAGGCGCGAAGGAGGTCGTGGAACTGGTAGCGGTCGGGTGCGCCCTGTTCGACGAGGTGGGCGCCGACGAGGGAGTCGAGGAGCTGTCGGGTGCGGTTGGGGGTGAGGTGGGCGAGGGCGGCCGCGGCGTGGAGCCCGAAGTCGGGGCCGGGATGGAGCCCGAGGAGCCGGAACAGGCGGGCGACCTGGTCGGGCAGGGCGCGGTAGGACCAGGCGAAGACCGTACGGACGGCGTCGACGTCCTCGTCGTCGCCCACGCTGAGGGCCTCCCAGAGCGCGGATTCGTCGCGGAGGTCGTCGATCAGGTCGTCCAGACCCATGTGGGGCAGGCTGGCCGCGCGTTCGGCCGCGATCCGCAGGGCCAGCGGCAGTTGGGCGCAGAGGCGGGCCAGTTCGGCGAGCTTCGCGGGGTCGTCCTCGGGCCGGTGCCCGGCGGTGACGGCACGCAGCAGGGCGACGGCCTCCGTCTCGGGCAGCGTCCCCAGGGTGAGCCGACGGGCACCGTCGCGTACGGCGAGGCCGGACAGACGGCTGCGGCTGGTGACCAGCACGAGGCTTCCGGCACTGCCGGGCAGGAGCGGCCGGACCTGGTGCGCGCTGGCCGCGTTGTCGAGGACGACCAGGAGACGGCGCTCGGCGAGGAGCGAGCGGTAGAGGGCGGCGGCCGCGTCGGGGTCGGGCGGAACGGACTGGGCAGCGACGCCGAGGGAGGTCAGGAAACGGTGGAGCGCCTCCTGGGCGGTGACGGGCCGGCCCGGATCGTAGCCGCGGAGGTTGACGTACAACTGGCCGTCGGGAAAGCGATGGCGGGCCTGGTGGGCCCAGTGCAGAGCGAGTGCAGTCTTCCCGGCACCGGCGGTTCCGGCGATGACGACGACCGCGGCGGACGCGGCGGACGCGGCGGCCGTGGTGCCGGCGGAAGCGGCGGCATCGGGCGGGTTCCCGTCCTCGCCGGTCAGGGCGGCGTCCAGCTGGTGAAGCTCGTCCGTACGGTTCACGAAACCGCGTACGTCCGCAGGCAGTTGGCGGGGAGTCGGGGCGACACTCGACCGGTCGGGCCGGCCGTGGAAGTGGATGCCTCCGCTGACGTCCCTGGCCTGGACGACGTCCTGGGCCGAGGACCCGGACACGGTGGAACGCGTGCTTCCCGGACCGTCGATGCTCCCGCCGTGCTGCTCTGCCACTGCACTCCGTTCCTATGCGGGTGGGAGGAGGTGTGCCACCTCGCGATCGAAGTACACCAGAACGTCTTCGCCCGCCCGATGGAGATCCGCGATGTAGCTCTCCCACCGGCGGACGAGAGCGGGGTCGGTGTATCTGATCGCCCCGACGGGAATTCCCGTTTCCGAATACCGGACCTGATAGAGCGTACGACCACCGAGAATGACGATTTCCGGCAGCTGCCCGGATTCCTCGGAAGCGGCCAGCGTCATGGCGTCGACGATATGGATTCGCTCACCGCATTCGGCCCTGATCCGCAACGAGTGCAGCTCCCACCGCAGGTACGGCGTCAGCGGCAGCTCGACCACCCGCACCCGGTGAAAGTAGGACTGACGCTCCTCGTCCTCCCGGCCGATCTCGCGCAGCGTCTCGCGTCGGCCTTCCAGGAGGTGCAGCGCCTCGCCCCAGTCGCCTCGACGGGCGGCCTCCCAACTCGGGCTGCCCTGCTCCTCGAAGTGCTGGCGCCGCTCCAGCTTCCAGGAGTCCCGGCCTCGCACCAGCCCGTCCCGCTCGCGGAAGTCGCGCTTGTAGTCGTCCCGGGCGAGAACCTCTCCCCACTCGACCCTCAGCTCGGGAGCCCGCCGATCAGGCATCCGCGATGTCCGCTTTTGCCGTGCTGAGCATGACGCCCGGAATGACGACGAGCCGCTCACCCGGCCCCAGGGCAACGTCCTCGGGAAGTCGGTCACGGTAGTTGTCGGTGAGGTCCCGGCCGATCACGGCGATGTCACCGTTCGAGAGCTGCCAGATGTCCGGGCATTCGTCCCGGTCCTCGGACGTCCCAAGCTCCTTCGCCGACTTTCCCAGGCGCTTCGCCAGAAAAGCGGAAGGATCGGCTTCCCATCCACGAGCCATGCCCGCCCCCTATCGATATTGCTTTCGGCGCAGAACCGCGGGTTTGGTCATCCTACACCTGACGGTGGGCCAGGGGAATATTTAGTACATTCGCTATGTACTTCTAAATGATCACCATCGCAGCACATCGGCACCATTTTGCGGCGGTATTCATCCCCCGGGGCGGGAGAAGCGGTCCGCCGCGCATATGCCACTGGCGCATGGACGGCTGCACATGCTCCTTGAGGAGTCAACAGTTCGTTGCAGCACTGAAGTTCACACACCGACACGCCCAGCCGTGCAAGAGATGCCAACCCACCCCATCAGGCCAGGTCGCGGGAGGAGGCCTCCCACACCCACAGGGGCCGGCTGGCTCCCGGGGTGACGTCGGTCTCGGGGATGCCGCGTTCCCCGCAGCCGCGAGGACCAGCCGGTCGCTGTCCGTGGCCTCAGGGCGTGCGTGTTCCGTTGAGGTAGGCGAGGACGGCGAGGACGCGGCGGTTGTCGTCGTCGGAGGCGCCGAGGTCGAGCTTCGCGAAGATGTTGGAGGTGTGCTTGCTGACCGCGCCCTCGCTGAAGTGCAGCCGTTGGGCGATGGCGGCGTTGGAGCGGCCCTCGGCCATCATCGCGAGGACGTCGCGTTCGCGTGGGGTGAGGAGGGCGAGGGGCTGGTCGTAGGCGTTGCGGGCGAGGAGGCGGGAGATGACCTGGGGGTCCATGACGGTGCCGCCGGCGGCGACGGTGTGCACGGCGTCGACGAACTGGTCGGCCTTGGAGACCCGGTCCTTGAGGAGGTAGCCGACGCCGCCGGTGCCGTCGGCGATCAGTTCCCGGGCGTAGAGCTGTTCGACGTGCTGGGAGAGGACGAGGACCGGCAGGCCGGGCCGTTCGCGGCGGGCGGCGAGCGCGACCTGGAGGCCCTCGTCGGTGTAGGTGGGGGGCAGGCGGACGTCGACCACCGCGATGTCGGGGCGGTGGTCGGCGATCGCGGCGGCCAGTTCGGGTCCGCTCTCCACCGCGGCGACGATCTCGTGCCCGTGGGCACCGAGCAGCAGGGAGAGGCCGTCCCTCAGCAGGACGAGGTCCTCGGCGAGGACAACACGCACGGTAGCTCCATGATCAGCCTGGTCGGACCC
>NZ_JBIVVI010000568.1:0-5661 GCF_044757675.1 Kitasatospora sp. NPDC091257 | reverse complement strand
CACTCCCGACGCCTCCGCCCGGGGGACGACGAGCTGACGGTCGGCGCCCCCCGGCGCCCGGAGCGGGCGGGGAGCCGGGTCGTCGCCCGAATGCATGTATCGCTCCCTTGACTGGCGTCACGGACGCGCCATACTGGCCTCACTCCCCGCTCGCACAACGAGGTGCCCGCCCATGGAGCTCTCACCCTCCGCGCACGTGGACACGTTCTGCCGAGACCATCTCCCACCCTCCGAGCAATGGCCCGAACTCCTTTTCGAACTCCCGGAGTTGGCCTATCCCGATCGCCTGAACTGCGCCGCCGCCCTGCTCGACGACACCATCGAGCGCCTCGGCCCCGACCGACCGTGCCTGCTCACCCCCACCGAACGGTGGTCCTACGGCGAACTGCGCGACCACGCCGACCGGATCGCCCGTCTGCTGACCGAGGACCTCGGCCTCGCCACCGGCAACCGGGTCCTGCTGCGCGGCCCCAACACCCCCTGGCTGGCGGCCTGTTGGCTCGGCGTGCTGAAGGCCGGCGGGGTCGCCGTCACCACCATGCCGCTGCTGCGCGCCGCCGAGCTGACCGAACTGCACGGCATCGCCCGGCCCGTCCTCGCCCTGTGCGACCACCGCTTCCTGGACGAGCTGCACCGGGCACGGACCCCCGGACTGCGCGTCCTCGGCTACGGCGGCCCCGGCTCCGAGGACCTCACCGCCCGCTGCGCCGCCAAGGCCGCCCATTTCCCGGCCGTCCCGACCGCCGCCGACGACGTCGCGCTGATCGCCTTCACCTCCGGCACCACCGGCCGCCCCAAGGCCACCCTGCACTTCCACCGCGACGTGCTCGCCGTCGCCGACACCTTCTCCCGCCACCTGCTCCGCCCCACCCCCGAGGACCTCTTCGCCGGAACCCCGCCGCTCGGCTTCACCTTCGGCCTCGGCGGCCTGCTGGTCTTCCCGCTGCGGGCGGGCGCCGCCGGCCTGCTGCTGGAGCACGCCACCCCGGAGCAACTGGCCGAGCAGGTGCGCCGGCACCGGGCGAGCGTGCTGTTCACCGCGCCGACCGCCTACCGGGCCATCCTGGCCGCCGGGCTGGCGGACCGGCTCTCCGGGGTGCGGCACTGCGTCTCGGCGGGCGAGCCGCTGCCCGCCGCCGTCTGGCGGGCCTTCCACAAGGCCACCGGACAGCGGTTGATCGACGGCATCGGCGCCACCGAAATGCTGCACGTGTTCGTCTCGGCCGCCGGCGGGGACATCCGGCCCGGTTCCACCGGCCGGCCCGTCCCCGGATTCCGGGCCGCGGTCCTGGACGGGCAGGGCCGTCCGGTGCCGGACGGCGAACCCGGGATGCTGGCGGTCAAGGGCCCGACCGGCTGCCGCTACCTGGACGACGAGCGCCAGCTGGACTACGTCCGCGGCGGCTGGAACCTCACCGGCGACACCTACGTCCGGGACGGCGACGGCTACTTCTGGTTCCGGGCCCGCAACGACGACATGATCGTCTCGGCCGGCTACAACATCGCCGGGCCCGAGGTCGAGCAGGCGCTCGCCACCCACCCCGACGTGGCCGACTGCGCGGTGGTCGGCGCGCCGGACGAGCGGCGCGGCACGGTGGTCACGGCGTACGTGGTGCTGCGCCCGGGCGTCCCGGAGGGGCCGGAGACGGCGCGCGGACTCCAGGAGCACGTCAAGCGCGCCATCGCACCGTACAAGTACCCGCGGGCGGTCGAGTTCGTGCCCGGGCTGCCGCGCACCGCGACCGGCAAGCTGCACCGCGCCGAGCTGCGCCGACGGGCCGCACCGACCCCGGCCAGCGTCACCGTCGAGCGCCGGGTGGAGTGGTCCGACACCGACGCCGCCGGGCACTACCACTTCTCCGCCGTGCAGCGCTGGGCCGAGGCGGCGGAGGCGGCCCTGCTGCGCCGGCTCGGACTGGCCGACCTGTTCGGGCGGATCCCCCGGGTGCACTTCGAGGCCGACTACCGCGAACGGCTCTGGTTCGGCGACCTGGTCCGCACCGAGCTGCGGGTGGTCCGGGTCGGCGGCTCCTCGCTGCACTACGCCTTCGAGGTGCACGGCCCGCACGGGTTGGCCGCGAAGGGGCGGATGTCGGTGGTGCACTCCGCACCGCACGACGGGGGCGCCGAGCCGTGGCCCTCACAGGTCCGCCGCACACTGGCGGAGGCCGGGCCGCAGCGCCCGGAGGTGGCCGCGTGAGCCCCGGGACGGCCGCCGGCGCCGGGGCGACCGTCGACCCCGGGCCGACTGTCGGTGCCGGGGCGATCACCGCCCCCGAGGCGGCCGCATGAGCACCGCACGGGACCGTACCCGGATCGCCGTGATCGGCGGCGGCCCCGGCGGGCTCTACTTCGCCGCCCTGGCCAAGCAGCTGGCGCCCGACCGGGAGCTCACCGTCTTCGAACGGGACGGCCGGGACGACGATTTCGGCTTCGGCGTGGTCTTCTCCGACGAGACCCTGGACGGCATCGCGCACGCCGACCCGCACGTCTTCGCCGCGATCAGCGCCGAGTTCGCCCGCTGGAGCGACATCGACATCCGCTTCGCGGGCGAGGTGCGCACCAGCGGCGGCCACGGCTTCGCCGCCCTGGACCGCAACCGGCTGCGCGCCGTCCTGCAACGGCGCTGCGCCGAGCTGGCGGTGGACGTGCGCTACCGGACCCCCGCCCCGCCCGTGGACCGGCTGGCCGCCGAGTACGACCTGGTGGTGGCCGCCGACGGCATCCGCTCCGGCACCCGGGCCGCCTTCCCGGAGAGCTTCCGCCCCGATCTGGACGAGCGCCACTGCCGCTACATGTGGCTCGCCACGGACAAGGTCTTCGAGGCCTTCACCTTCATCGTCGAGAGGTTCGACTTCGGCGTCCTCCAGGTGCACGCCTACCCGTACAGCGCCACCCGCTCGACCTTCATCGTCGAGGCGGCCGCGGACGCCTGGCGCCGTGCGGGCTTCGAGGCCCTCGCCGCACGGGAACCGGCGCGCGGCGAGAGCGATCTGGCGAGCGTGCGTCGCTGCGCGGAGCTGCTCGCCGGGCACCTGGACGGCCACCGGCTGATCCCCAACGCCTCCCGCTGGATCCGCTTCACCACGGTGCGCAACGCGAGCTGGCGCCACCGCAACGTGGTCCTGCTCGGCGACGCCGCGCACTCCGCGCACTTCTCGATCGGCTCGGGCACCAAGCTCGCCCTGGAGGACGCCCTCGCCCTGGCCGCCGCACTGAGCGAACAGCCCACCCTGGACGCGGCGTTGGCCGGTTACGAGGCCGAGCGGCGCCCGGTGGTGGAGTCCACCCAGCGTGCCGCGCAGGCCAGTCTGGAGTGGTTCGAGACCATCGGGCGGCGGACCGGGCAGGACGCCGACCGGTTCGCCTTCAACCTGCTCACCCGCAGCCGGCGGGTCACCTACGGCAATCTGCGGGCCCGCGACCCCGCCTTCGTGGACGCCGTGGACACCGCCTTCGGCGGCTCTCCCGGAGTGCCGCCGATGTTCCGGCCGCTGAAGCTGGGCGCACTGGAACTGCGCAACCGCGTCGTGGTGCCGCCGCTCGCCACCTTCACCTCCCCCGACGCGCTGCCCAGCGGCTTCGACCGGGCCCAGCTGACCGGGCACGCGCTCGGCGGCGCGGGGCTGGTGCTCGCCGGGATGACCGCGGTCGGCCCCGAGGGCCGGGCCACCGACCGCTGCCCGGGCCTGTGGACCGACCACCAGGAGGCCGCCTGGCACCAACTCGTCGGCGCCGTCCGGGCGGTGAGCGACACCCCGCTCGGCATCCAGCTGACCCACGCCGGCCGCCGGGGCGCGACCACCGCCCCCGGGCCGGACGGCATCGGCCGCCCGCTCACCGAAGGCTGGCCGCTGATCGCCCCCTCGGCCCTTCCCTGGGACGCCGACAGCCCCGTTCCGCACGAGGCGAACGACATCCAACTGGCCGCCGTCACCGCGGACTTCGCAGCCTCCGCCGAGCGGGCCGCCCGGGCCGGCTTCGACGTGCTGGAGCTCCAGTTCGGCCATGGCCACCTGCTCTCCTCCTTCCTCTCCCCGCTCACCAACCGCCGAACCGACCGCTACGGCGGCCCGCTGGCCGACCGGCTGCGGCTGCCGCTGGAGGTGCTGACGGCGGTACGGGCCGTCTGGCCGGCCGGCCGCCCGCTGCTGGTGCGGATCTCGGCGAGCGACTGGGCGCCCGGCGGCACCACCGAGGAGGAGGCGGTGGCGATCTGCCGCGCGCTCGCCGGGGCCGGGGCGGACGCGCTGGACGTCTCCACCGGCGAGGTGGTGGCGCACCAGCGGCCGCCGTACGGGCGCGGCTACCAGACGCCCTTCGCCGAGCTGGTCCGCGCCGCCACCGGTCTGCCGACCATCGCGGTCGGCGCGATCTCCGGGTTCGACGACGCCGACTCCGTGCTGCTGGCCGGGCGGGCCGACCTGGTCGCGGTCGGCCGCGCCCAGCTGTACGACCCGCTCTGGACCCTGCACGCCGCCGCCGAGCGGGGCTACAGCGGGCCGGGCGCCCGCTGGCCCGGGCCGTGGACGGCGGGCAGCCGCAGGCCGCCGGGCCCGAACGCCGACCGGGTCGCCCCGCGCCTGCACCTGCTGCGCGAGCCGTCCGCGCCCGTCCACCGCCGCTGGTCACCGCCCCTTCCTTCCGACACCGCCGAGGAGTGACGAGGAGCCATGCCCCATCTGCCCCGCTTCACCGCCGCCGCCGTCCAGGCCGCCCCGGTCTACCTGGACCCGGCCGCCACCGTCGACAAGGCCGTCGCGCTGATCCACGAGGCGGCCGGGCACGGCGCCGAACTGGTGGTCTTCCCCGAGGTCTTCGTGCCCGGCTACCCGTACTGGAACTGGACGATGAACCCGGTGCAGGGCTCGCCCTGGTTCGAGCGCCTGTACCGGGCCGCCGTCGACGTCCCCGGCCCGTACGTCGACACCCTGCGGGCCGCCGCCCGGCAGGCCGGCGTGGTGCTGGTGATCGGGATCAACGAACGCGGCGGGCCCGGCCTCGGACTGCTGTACAACACCCTGCTGATCATCGACGCGGACGGCGAACTCCTCAGCGTCCACCGCAAGTTGATGCCGACCTGGGCCGAGAGACTGACCTGGGGCCAGGGCGACGGGAGCACCCTCACGGTGCACCCCACCGCCGTCGGCCCGCTCGGCGCGCTGGCCTGCGGCGAGAACACCAACCCGCTGGCCCGCTTCACCCTGCTGGCCCAGGGCGAACTGGTCCACGCCGCCTGCTACATCGCGCTGCCGGTGGGCCCGGAGGACTATGACATGGCGGACTCGATCGCGCTGCGCACCGCCGCGCACTGCTTCGAGGGCAAGGTGTTCTCCGTCGTCTCCTGTTCCACCCTCTCGCCCGGGATGGTGGACCTGATCGCCGGCGACGACCCGCAGGTCCGCAAGCAGCTCGCCCGACCGCACAGCGCCCTGTCCGGGATCTTCGGTCCGGACGGCCGCCCCGTCACCGAACCACTGGTGGACGAGGAGGGCGTCGTCTACGCCGAGATCGACCTCGGCCGCTGCATCCAGCCCAAGCAGATGCACGACATCGTCGGGCACTACAACCGCTTCGACGTCTTCCGGCTGCACGTGGACAACCGCCCGCTGCGGCCGCTGACGCTCCCCGAGGAGGAGGCATGACCAGCCCCGAGGGCCC
>NZ_JBIVVI010000567.1:0-5673 GCF_044757675.1 Kitasatospora sp. NPDC091257 | reverse complement strand
GGGTGTTCGGGGAGCTCGGGGGGTTCGTCGCCACGGGCCCGATCCTACGGAGCCCGCCCGCGCCGCCGGGGTCGGTCCGTGCCGCCCGTGCCGCCCGGGCCGCCGGCCGGGCCCGCTGCGGCCGCCCGCGCCCGCTTCCGCCGCCCGGATCGCCGTGGCCGCCCGGGTCGCCGTGGCCCGCCGAGGGGAGTGGGATGGAGGGATGCACCGATCGAGGCTTGCCCGGCGACCCCGGAACGGGTTACACATCTAGACGTCTAGATGTCTCCGCTCCGGATCTTCCCCGTCCCGTCCCGGGTGCGGCTCCACCGAAAGGCCTCCCGCATGTCCCTGGTCAACTTCCGTGACGCCGCCGTCCTCGGCGACCCCGAGGGCCGGCGGGTCCGTCCCGGTGTGCTGTACCGCTCCGCCCAGCCGTTCCCGGCCGCCGACGAGGCCACCGTCGCCCAGCTGCGCGGCTGCGACATCCGCACCATCGTGGACCTGCGGGACCCGCGCGAGACCGACCCCGAGGACTGGGCCGCCGCCGCGGCCGCCGGGATATCCGTCGTCGCCGCCCCGGTGAACCCCGCCACCGACGCCCTCACCGCGCGGATGCGCACCATGGCCACGGCCGCCGACCTGGGCGACTTCTACGTCCTGCTGGCCGAGTCCGCGCCCGAGGCGGTGGCCGCCGCCGTCGACGCCACCGTCCGCCCCGGCGCCGTCCTGCTGCACTGCGCCGCCGGCAAGGACCGCACCGGCCTGCTGACCGCCCTCCTGCTGGACCTCCTCGACGTCCCCGCCGAGCACATCGTCGCCGACTACACCCGCACCGCCGACGCCCTCCCGCAGATCTTCGCCGGCCTCGCCGAACGCCACCGCACCGCCCTCAACGACCGCACCACCTCCCGCGTCACCGACTCCCGGGGCCACAACCTCACGATCCCCGCGCCCCTCCTGGAGGCCCCGGCCGAGGCGATGTCCGTCTTCCTCGACCGCGTCCGCACCCACCACGGCGGCGCGGCCTCCTTCCTCCCCGGCTGCGGCGTCCCGGCCACCACCCTCGGCGCCTTCCGCGCCAAGGCCGCCGCGGCCTGAGGCGGGTGCCAGGGCCTGAGCCGGGCGTCAGGGGGCCACGGTCCGAGGACGCCGCGGCCCCGCCCGGTAATCCCGTTGCGCCGGGCGGGCCCGCGCTGGCAGCGTGCCGGAGGCGAAGAGCGTGCCGGAGGCGGAGGGGACGCCGGGGGCGAAGAGCGTGCCGGGGGGCGAAGGGGGTGCCGCGAGATGACCGCACTGCGCGAGATCCGCGCCGACCACGACGCGCGGACGATCGTGCTCTACCAGGCGTACCCGCCGGCCGTCGCCGACGCGGCGCTGGCGGCGGGCCGGTTCACGGCGCCCTTCGGCTTCCACCGGATGACGTGGATCAAGCCCTCGTTCCGCTGGCTGATGCACCGCAGCAACTGGGCGCAGAAGCCCGGACAGACCAGGGTGCTGGCGGTCCGGATCACCCGGGAGGGCTGGGAGGAGGCGCTCGCCCGCGCCGTGCTGACCACCGCGCACCCGGACGAGGTGGCCCGCGCCGAGGTCCACGTGCAGTGGGACCCGGAGCGGTCGCTGCGCGGGGCGGCGCTGAACCACTACAGCATCCAGGTGGGCATCGGCCGCTCGCTGATCCGCAGCTACGCCGAGGAGTGGGTCGTCGGACTCACCGACCTCACCCCGCAGGTGCGGCGGATCGCCGCGCTGGTCCGCGACGGTCAGCCGGCGAAGGCGCAGCGGCTGCTGCCGCCCGAGCGCCCGTACCGGCTGCCCGCCGCGACCGCGCGGCGCCTCGGCCTGGGGTAGCCCGGGGCCTCACACGTCCCGGCGCCGCACCACGAGCACCGTCGCCACCAGCGCGGCCAGGCCCCACAGCCCCATGGTGATCCACGAGTCGAGCACGCTCGGCGCGTACTTCCCCATCGTGGTCGTGGAGTGCGGGGTGATGGTGAGCCGCTGCACGGTGGCCAGGGGCAGGTGGGTGCCGATCTCCTTCAGCCACCGGTAGCGGTCCCCGCCGAACATCATCGGCAGGATGAACATCAGCATCACCAGCGAGACGATCGAGGCGGTGGCGTGCCGCAGCAGCGCGCCCAGCGCCATCCCGATCAGCGCGCAGACCGGCACGATCGCCGCGTAGCCGAGCACGGCCCGCAGGCAGCCCTCGTCGGTGACGGAGAGCCCGACGTGCCGGGAGGCCAGCATCGCGTTGACGGTGAAGAAGGAGACCGCCGACACCACGAGCCCGGCGAGTGCGGTGATCCCGCCGATCAGCAGCACCTTGGCCGCGATCACGCCCCGGCGGTCCGGCACGGCGGCGAAGGTGGTGCGGATCAGTCCGGTGGTGTACTCGCCGAACACGGTGATCGCCCCGAGGCTGCCGGCCGCGACCGCCATCAGGTCGCTCGCGATGTTGCCGAGGCCGTGGAACAGCGGGTCGTAGGTGTACGGCGGCTGGCCGGGCATCCGCGGCGGCGGGTGGTCGATGTACGTCAGGTCGGTGTGGACGGCGTTCACGTTGACCGCGATCGCCACCAGCGAGGCCAGCGCCAGCACCCAGTAGGTGGAGCGCAGCGAGCGCAGTTTGATCCACTCGGCGGCGAGCAGGTCCAGGAACCGGGGTGCGGGTTCGACGGTGGAACCCAGGGTCGCGGTGGTCATCGGGCCTCTCCAGCCGGGTACTCGACACTGTCGGCGGTCAGGGACATGAACGCCGACTCCAGCGACGACGTCCGGGCGGCCAGTTCGTGCAGCACCACGCCGTGGCGCAGCGCGAGTTCACTGATCCGCGCGGCCGGCATCCCCGTGACGATCCCGAGGTGCGGCTCCGCCAGCCGCACCTCGGCCCCCTCGGCGCGCAGGGCCTCGGCCAGCGCGGAGAGTTCGGGCGTCCGGACGGCCACCGAGGAGACCGCGTCGCGGGCCGAGAACTCGGCGAGGCTCTCGTCCGCGATCAGCCGCCCGCGCCCGATCACCACCAGCCGGTCCGCGGTGTGCTCCATCTCCGCCATCATGTGGCTGGAGACGAACACCGTGCGGCCCTCGTCCGCGAGCCGCCGGAACAGCCCGCGCACCCAGAGCACGCCCTCCGGGTCCAGCCCGTTCAGCGGCTCGTCGAACAGCAGCACCGGCGGGTCGCCGAGCAGCGCCCCGGCGATGCCCAGACGCTGCTTCATGCCCAGCGAGTAGCCGCCGATCCGCCGCCCGGCCGCCTTGCCGAGGCCGACCTCCGCCAGCACCTCGTCCACCCGCCCGAGCGGGATGCGGTTGCTGCGGGCCAGCGCCGACAGGTGGGCCCGGGCGCTGCGCCCGCCGTGCACGTCGCCCGCGTCCAGCAGCGCGCCGACGTGCCGCAGTCCGCGCGGCCGGCCGGCGAAGGGCACGCCGACCACGGTGGCGGTGCCCGCGGTGGGGGTGTTGAGGCCCAGGATCATCCGCAGTGTGGTGGACTTGCCCGCGCCGTTGGGCCCGAGGAAGCCGGTCACGGTGCCCGGCCGGACGGTGAAGGTCAGTTGGTCGACGGCCGTGGTGGCGCCGTACCGCTTGGTCAGTCGCTCGATCTCGATCACGGGGACAACGCTGCCGGTCGGCCCCCGTCCCGGGCATCGGGCCGCGGGCCACAACCGCGGGTCGCCGTACTGGCCCCGGGGATTACGCCCCCGGGCCAATGCGCCGCCGGCCGGGCCGCCGATACCATCGCGCCATGATCACCGAACCTCGTCCGCCGCTGCTCAGGCGCCTGCCCGCGGGCGTGTGGGTGGCGGCGCTGTGGACGGCCCTGGTGGGGTTCCGATTCCTCACCCGCGAGGACGAGCTGCGCCACCTGTTGAACTACCACGGCAACCCCGAGGACATGCCGATGGTGGTCACCGCGGTGGTCACCACCCTGGTCGCGGCGCTGCTGGTCCGGTTGCCGCTGCTCGCCGTCGTGGTGGCGCTCGGGGGCGGGATGTTCGCGCTCGGGATGTGGGGCGTCCCGGAGGCGGCGCCGCTCCAGTTCCTGATCGCCGACGCGGTGGTCGGCTACTGCGCGGCCACCCGCTCCCGCCGGGTCTCGCTCACCGCCCTGGCGCTGCCGCTCGCCACCCTCGCCGGGCTGCTGATCTGGGGCGCCGTCAACGACTACCCCGTCAACCCGCTCGCCTACGGGGGCTTCGCCGCCACCGTGCTGATCGCCTGGCTGATCGGCAACACCGTGCACCAGGGCCGCGTCCACACCGAGGCGCTGCGCGGCCGGGCCTCCGAGCAGGCCATCACCGCCGAACGGCTGAGGATCGCCCGCGAGCTGCACGACATGGTCGCCCACAACATCGGCATCATCGCGATCCAGGCCGGCATGGGCAGCCGGGTCATGGACACCCAGCCCGCCGAGACCCGCAAGGCGCTGGAGGCGATCGAGGCCACCAGCCGGGAGACCCTGGCCGGCCTGCGCCGGATGCTCGGCGCGCTGCGGCAGGGCGAGGGGGAGTCCGCCCCGCTCGAAGTGGCGCCCGGGATGGGCGAGTTGGACCGCCTGGTGGGGAAGGCGGCGGGCGCCGGGGTGCGGGTGGCGCTCACCCGGCACGGTACGGACCGTCCGCTGCCGCCCGAGGTCGACCTCGCCGCCTACCGGATCGTCCAGGAGGCGGTCACCAACGTGGTCAAGCACTCCGGCACCCGGGACTGCCACGTCACCGTCGCGTACGGCCCGCGGGAACTCGCCGTCACGGTGGTCGACCTGGGCGCCGGAGCGGCGGGTGGCGCCCCCGGCACCGGCTACGGGCTGGCCGGCATGCGCGAGCGGGTCGCCCTGCTGCACGGCGAGTTCAGCGCCGGCCCGCGCCCCGAGGGCGGCTTCCTGGTCGCCGCCCGACTGCCGCTCCCCGAGGAGCCCCCCGCCGGGACCCCCGCCGAGCCCGCCGTCGAGCCCGTCGTCGGGACCCCTGCCGAGCCCGCCGTCAGGACCGCCGTCGAGACCCCCGTGGAGGTGGGACCGTGATCCGCGTCGTCCTGGTCGACGACCAGCCGCTCATCCGCACCGGCCTGCGAGTGCTGATCGCCGACGCCCCCGACCTGGAGGTGGTCGGCGAGGCCGGCGACGGCGCCGAGGCCGTCGAGCTGGTCGCCCGGCTGCGCCCCGACGTCGCCGTGATGGACATCCGGATGCCCGGTACGAACGGCATCGAGGCCACCCGCCGGATCACCGCCGACCCGGACCTGCCCACCCACGTCCTCGTCCTCACCACCTTCGACGACGACGACTACGTCTACGGCGCGCTGCGGGCCGGGGCCAGCGGCTTCCTGGTCAAGGACCTCGCCCTGGAGACCATCCTGGACGGCATCCGGGTGGTCGCCGCCGGGGACGCCCTGCTCGCCCCCGGCATCACCCGCCGGCTGATCGGCGAGTTCGCCGCCCGCCCGGACGCGGAGGCCGCCGCGGCCCGGCCCCGCAGGCCGGTCGCCGCGGCCGTCACCGAGCGCGAGCGCGAGGTGCTCGTCCTGGTCGGCCGGGGCCTGTCCAACGCCGAGATCGCCGCGGAGCTCACCATCAGCGTGGCCACCGCCAAGGCGCACGTCGCCCGGCTGTTCACCAAACTCGACGCCCGTGACCGGGTCCACCTGGTCATCCAGGCCTACGAGTTCGGGCTGGTAGCCCCGTAGCCCCGTGAC
>NZ_JBIVVI010000566.1:0-5693 GCF_044757675.1 Kitasatospora sp. NPDC091257 | reverse complement strand
CGTGGGTCCCGCGCCGGCCCCGTCGGGTCGGCCGGTCAGGTCACTGACCGCTGTTGCGGCCCGCCCGCTGGAAGTAGACCCCGGCCAGCACGGCCAGCAGGACGAAGACCCCGGTGGAGACGGCGGCGACGGCGTTCAGCCCGCTGACGAACGCCGCGTGCGCCGTCTTCAGCAACGCCGCGGAGGCGTCGGCCCCGAGCTGCGCGGCCTCGGCGGCGGCGCCGGCGACGGTCTCCCGGGCGCGGTCGGAACCGACGCCGTTCATCTCGCTGCTGTAGACCGCGGAGCCGATCGTGCCGAGGACGGCCAGACCGAGCGCACCGCCGAGGTAGTTCGCGGTCTCCGCCATCGAGGCGGCCGAACCCGCGCGCTCCGGCGGCACCGAGCCGACCACCAGACCGATGCCGAGCGCGAACATCGGACCGGCGCCCAGACCGATGACCGCGGTGCCGAGCACGATCGGCCAGGGGCCGTGCTCACCGTTCACCAGGATCAGCACCGCCGCGCCGATCGCGGAGAGGAACATGCCGCCGACGATCGCGGTCCGCGGCGTGATCGAACGGATCAGGGCCGGCGTGGACATCGTCCCCACCGCCATGCACAGGCCCATCGGGACGAACCACAGCGCCGAGGCCAGCGGGGAGTAGCCGAGCACCGTCTGCAGCAGCTGGGTGACGTTCAGGGCGGTGCCCGCGAGGATCATCCCGGCCAGCGCGAGCGCGGTCAGCATGACCGTGAACGAGCTGTTGGCGAAGAGCCGCAGGTCGAGCAGCGGGTCCTCGCCCTTCAGCTGACGGCGCACGAACACGGTGCCGAACAGCAGGCCCACGACCAGCGCCGCCACACCGGTGACGGTGCTCGCGGTGCCCAGCGTGAGGACCTTGATCGCGTACACCACCGGGAGGATCCCCAGCAGGGAGAGCACGACGCTGGTGAGGTCCAGGCGGCGGGACTGCTCGGGGCGGAACTCCGGGAGCAGGATCGGCCCGGCGATCAGCACCACGGCCGCGACCGGGACGGCCAGCAGGAACACGGCGCCCCACCAGAACGGCGCGAGCAGCACGCCGCCGAGCACGGGCCCGAGCGCGGCACCCGTGAAGGTGCAGGTGGCCCAGATCGAGATGGCCTTCCCGCGCTGCTTGTCGTCACGGAAGATGTTGGTGATCAGGGCGAGGGTGGAGGGCATCAGCGTGGCGCCCGCGATGCCCTGCACGCCGCGCGCCGTGATCAGCATGATCGGGCTGGTCGCCCAGGCGCAGGCCAGCGAGGCCAGGGCGAACACCGCCATGCCCGCCATGAGGAGTCGGCGGCGCCCGATCCGGTCGCCGATGGTCCCCATGGTGATCACCAGACCGGCGACCATGAATCCGTAGGCATCGGTGATCCACAACTGCTGGACACTGCTGGCGCCCAGGTCGGCGGTGAGCTTGGGCAGCGCCAGGAACAGGACGTTCGCATCCAGCGCGACCAGCAGGGTCGGCAGGGCGAGAACCGCCAGTGCCAGCCAGGGCCGCGCGCTCGTGCGAGGGAGGTCGGTTTCCGCTGTAGTGACGGACATGGCCGTGATGCGTCCTTTCGATCATTTCGGAATGTCGCTCACTACGTTGTCGAAGCAGCGGGCCGATTCTTGCGCCGGTTCGCGGAACTTTTTTGAGAAGACTTCCGCGACGCCCGGCGAATCCACGGTCTTCGCTGGTCAGACGCGTGGAGCCGATGGTGATCGACACCATCGGCTCCACGTGAGGACACTTGTTCGAATGTTCTCGGACACCTGGGGTCCGTCGGGAGCGTCAGGGTGCTCCGGCCGGCGCTCCGGCCTGCGGTCCATGGGTCGCCTGCGGGACGGCCGCGGGATCAGTGGTGGTACTCACCGCAGTTGACGTCGAGGCAGTGGCCCGTGACGGCGCGCGCCAGGTCCGAGGCGAGGAAGAGCACCGCGTCGGCGGTCTCCTCCGGGGTCTGCAGGCGGCGCAGGTCCATGTCGGCGGCCACCTCCTGGTAGCCCTCCTCCAACGACAGGCCGCGCATGGCCGCGAGTTCGCCGATGAACCCCTTCACCTTGTCGGTCCACATCGGCCCGGGCGCCACGGTGTTCACCCGGATGCCCTCCGGGCCCAGCTCGGTGGCGAGCATCTGGGCCGCCGCGAGCAGGCCCGACTTGGCGATCTTGTAGGCCCCGCAGGCACGCTTGGAGTGCCGCAGGACGGAGGAGTTGACCATGACGATCGAGCCGCGACTGTCCCTCAGCGCCGGGGTGAACAGCTTCGACAGCCGCAGCGCCGCGTAGACGGTCACCTCCATGCCGAGGCGCACGTCGTCCAGGTCGGTGTCGTGGAGTTCCGTGTGCGGCGGCTCCACGAGCGCGTTGTTGATCAGGGTGTCGACCCGGCCGAACGCGTCGAGCGCGGCGGCGACGAGTGCGCCGGCGGCATCCGGATCGGTGATGTCGGTGGGAACCGCCAGCGCGCGGCGACCGGTCTCCTCGACGGCCTTGGCCACCTCGTCGAGGTAGGACGCGGTGCGCGCCACGAGTACGACGTCGGCGCCCGCCTCGGCACACCGCACGGCGAGCGTCCGGCCGAGACCGGATCCCACGCCCGACACGACGACGACCTTGTCGCGGAGCAACTCCGGAACCTTCATGTGTTCGTCCTCTCGATGCACAGCACACGGACTGGCGAGGGCGCGGGGCGGAGCCCGGGGGCCGTGAGGCCCCCGGGCGACCGGGTCAGGCGGAAGCGCCCTCGCTGAAGACGATCGGACGGACCTCGATGCCGAGGCCCTCGACCGCGGCATCCGGGATCATCGCGGCGACCTCGTGGGCGCGCGCCAGGTCCGCGACCTCGATGATGTAGGTGCCACCCACGTATTCCTTGGCCTCGGCGTACGGGCCGTCGGTCACCGCGGGCACGCCGCCGCGAACGCGCACCACGGAGCTCTCGTCCGGGCCGGCCAGAGCGAGGGTCCCGACGAACTCACCGGTGGCCTTGATCTTCTCCATGAACGCACCGTGGCCCTGGAAGACCGCGTTGCGCTCCTCCTCCGGCAGCGCGGCGAGGACATCGGCGTTCGGGTACATCATGATCAGGTACTTCATGGTTCCGCTCCTTGCGACGTGAGGCGCCCGGTGGGGCCTTCACTCCTAAGTCGGCGCTGATCCGCCGATCTCGACATCTGGCGACATCCTCGCGAAAAACTTTTTTCCGCACCAGCGGACCCCCGTACCGGCCGGCTCACGGAGCGGGCACGCCGAAGGCCGAGGGCGGTACCGGACGGCGGGCCGCGCGCAGCACGCGCAGCAGGATCCGAGGGTGCATCAGGGACTGTGGGGAGGCCACGAGTCCGGCGATCCGCACCAGCGCGTCGGTCACCCGGGGGTCGTGCACCGCCGCTCGCTGCGCCAGCGCGGCGTACCGGTTGACCAGGGCGGTCTGGAGGTTCCGCTTGCCCTTGACGCCCCGGTAGCCCAGGTCGGTCACCGCGGCGAACGACCACGGGGAGCGGATCTCGCGGGCGATGTCCCGGAAGTACGCCTGGGGCCTGGGCAGCCGCCGCCCGGCGGCGTGCCGGCGCAGCACCAGCGCCTGCAGGGCGGCCGAGGTCATGCCCTGGGCGTAGGCGGGGTTGAAGCTGCAGACCGCGTCGCCCATCACCAGCAGTCCGGCCGGAAAGCGCTCCAGCCGGTGGAAGTCCCGGCGGACGCTGGCCGGAAAACGGAAGCGCAGCGGTTCGTCCAGGGGTTCGGCATCGCGGATCGCCTCGTAGATCTCGGGGACGGGCAGCGACCGGACGTAGGCGTGGAACCCTTCCGGGTCGGTGGGCGGGTGGTCGCCCAGCAGCCCGGTCACCGACAGCTCCACCTTGTTGTCGTCGCCGGGCACCCGGTAGAAGAACGCTCCGCGCGGGTGCGAGGGCGTGGCGGCCGGGATGATGGCGATGTCACTGTCGAACGGGTCCTTCTCCAGGCGGTAGTGGCGGGTGGTGTACGCCAGGTCGATCTCGATCCGCTCCTCCGGCGGCGCCTGGTACCCGAGGTCGGCCAGCCACCGCGGGGTCCGCGAGCCGCGGCCGGTGGTGTCGACGACCAGGTGCGCGGAGAGCGTCTGTTCCTCGGCCCCGGGCGTGCGTGCCTGCACCCTGACCCCGGTGACCCGGTGTCCGGAGGCGTCCGTCACCGGGGCGACGATGTCGTGCTCCTCCAGGAACGACACCTCCGGCAGCGCCCGCACCCGCTCGCGCAGATGGTGTTCGAGCACCGGCCGGGTGGCGGGCACGGACGGCAGGCCGGTGCGCGCGGGGCTCAGCCGCAGCCCGTTGAAGTACCAGCGGATGTCGTTGCTGAAGTCCCCGGGCCGCACCCCTGCGGCGATCAACTCGTCGGTGAGGCCCGGGAACAGCGACTCCATGATCTGGTGGCCGCGGGCGACCAGCCCGTGGGCGTGGTTGCCGTGCGGGACGCCGCGGCGCGGACCGCGGACCCCGAGGATCTTGTCGCGTTCGACGATCACGACCCTCGGATAGGACTCGGAGAGCACCCTGGCCGCCAGCAGGCCCGCAATGCTTCCGCCGAGAACCACGGCACATTCGTCGGTACGGGTGGCCATGAAGGTCCCCTCTCTCGGATTTCCGGACGGGTGACGGAGGATCAGTTCCCGGACTGCGAACGGAACTGGCCGGGCGTGCGGCCCTCTCCGGCCGGGCCGCGGTAGGCCTGGGCGAGGTCGAGCCAGGCGTCGGCGTCCTTGCCCTCGGCCGTCAGGGCGAGGTCGTCGCGGTGCCGGCGCCGGGTCACCAGCAGGCAGAAGTCGACGGCGGGGCCGCTGACGCGCTGCTCCGCGTCGGCGGGGCCGAACTCCCACCGGGCTCCCGACGGGGCGGTGATCTCGAAGCGGAACTCGGCCTCGGGCGGCGTGAGCCCTCGCGCCTGGTACCCGAAGTCCCAGGTGCGGACCGCGAATTCGACCAGGTAGCGGATCCGGTCGGTGTGCTCGCGATGCACTCCGAGCGTGTCGGCGATGTCCTGGCCGTGGCCGAACAGCTCCATCATGCCGGCCGCGGCCAGCACGGGCGCCGGCAGCGGGCGGACCAGCCACGGCACCGGTTGGCCGGCCGGGACGGCCGCCAGGGCCTGCTCGGCGGTCCGGCGCTCGGCGTTCCACCGCTCCAGCAGGAGCTGCGGCGTGCCGGACGCCAGGTAGGGCTTGAGGGACTGCTGCACCGCGCCGTCGAAGTCCTGCCCGATGCCGGCGACCATCGCCTTGAACGCCTCGGGGTCGCCCGCGGCCGTTCCCGCGATCTTGAAGGTGGCCGCGAGGTGGGCGATCTGGTGGGCGACGGTCCAGCCGGGCGCGGGCGTGGGCCGCTTCCAGTCGGCGTCCGTCAGGTTCGCCACCAGGGCGTCGACGGCGTCGCCGTCCGCCGCCAGTGCGGATATCACGTCCTGCGAGTCGGGCATGCCTGTTCCTTCCATAGGGGGGACCCGGATGCCGACGCCGTCTCGACGCACGCTGCGGGGCGTCGGATCGGGGGCCAGCCCAGTATCGGCCGGGCGCCGATCGGCGGGCTTCTCTGCTCGTGCTGAGCGCTCGGCCCGCTCCGCGGCGCTCCCGTCCCCTTGCGTGTCCGTACTCCCCTGCGTCCGCTCCTGCGGCGGAACACGGCAGGCCGGCCGACCGACGGGTTCGTCGGTCGGC
>NZ_JBIVVI010000565.1:0-5697 GCF_044757675.1 Kitasatospora sp. NPDC091257 | reverse complement strand
GTCGCCGAACTGGTACTGCCGCAGGTCCACGCTGATGCTCTGGACGACCTGCTGGCGACCGGCCTGAGCGGGCTGCTGCTCTGCTTCGGGCTGTTGCTGTCGGGGCTGGTCGCCGGGGTCCTGACGGTGGTGCTGGTCGGGTTGCCGCTGGCGGCCGCACTGGTCCTGGCCGGGGTGCCGATCGCCGCCTGGGAGCGGCGGCTGGTCCGCTTCCTGGACGGCGGGCGGGTGCCGGACCCGCACCTCGTCCCCCACCAGCCGGGCCTGGCCGCCTGGTTGCGGCTGCGCTACCGCGAGCAGGCGACCTGGCGGGAGCTGGGCTTCGCGCTGCTGGCCGCCTTCGTGCTCTGGCCGATCGACCTGGCGGTGGCGGGCTGCGTCCTCGCCGTGCCCGGGTACCTGATCGCGGCGCTGCCGCTGCTCCTGCGGGACGGCGAGCAGGTGAACGTGCTCAAGGTGGTCGTGGTGCACTCGCCGGTGACGGCCGCCCTGCTCGGGCTGGCCGGACTGTTGCTGCTCCCGGTGCTCGCCTACCCGCTGGCCGTCCTGGCGGCGGCCCGGGCGGCGCTGGTCCGGCTGGTGCTGGCGCCGGGCGGGCAGGAGCAGCGGATCGGTGAACTGGTGCGCTCACGGGCCCGGTTGGTGGACGCCTTCGAGGCGGAGCGGCGCCGGATCGAGCGCGATCTGCATGACGGCGCACAACAGCGGCTGGTGGCACTGACCATGGCGCTCGGGCTGGCCCGGCTGGACGCGCCGGCGGACGGGCCGTTGGCCGCCCGGCTGGCCGAGGCGCACCGGGAGGCAAGTGAAGTCCTCGCCGAACTGCGGGAGTTGATCAACGGCATTCATCCGCAGGTGCTCACCGACCACGGCCTGCCGGAGGCCTGCGCGGACGCCGCCGACCGCTCGCCCGTCCCCGTCGACACCCGCTTCGAGCTGCCCGGGCGGCTGCCGGCCCCGGTCGAGTCGGCGGGCTACTTCGCCGTCACCGAGGCGCTCGCCAACCTCGCCAAGCACAGCGGTGCGAGCGGCGCGACGGTCGAAGGCCGGTTCACGGACGGCCGGTTGACGATCGAGGTGACGGACGACGGCCGCGGCGGCGCCGACCCGGCGCGCGGCACCGGACTGACCGGGCTGGCCGACCGGGTCGCGGTGGTGCACGGCACACTGACCGTCAGCAGTCCGCCCGGCGGACCGACCCTGGTGCGGGTGGAGATCCCCTGCGCCCCGATCGACCGAGGAGCGGCGTGATGACGAGTGGACCGACGGCGGACGGCCTGCGGGTGGTGCTGGCCGAGGACGGCGTCCTGCTGCGCGAGGGCCTGGTCGGCCTGCTGGCCCGGTTCGGGCACCGGGTGGTGGCGGCCGTCGGGGACGCCGAGGCGCTGCGGACGGCGGTCGGGGAGTACCGGCCGGACCTCGTGGTCACGGACGTCCGGATGCCGCCGGGCCAGAGCGACGAGGGGCTCCGGGCGGCGCTCGCGCTGCGCGAACGCTTCCCCGGGCTGCCCGTCCTGGTGCTCAGCCAGTACGTGCAGCACTCGTACGCGGCCCGGCTGCTGGAGGCGGGGGACGGCCGCGGGGTCGGCTACCTGCTGAAGGACCGGATCGGGCAGATCGAGGAGTTCGTCGCGGCCGTCGGCACGGTGGCCGCCGGGGGCACGGTGGTGGACCCGGAGGTGGTGCGGCACCTGCTGCGCCGCCGCCGCAGTCCGCTGGAGCGGCTCACCCCGCGCGAGCGGGAGGTGCTGGGGCTGATGGCGCAGGGGCGGTCGAACGCGGCGATCTGCCGGGAGCTGACGGTCTCGGAGGCGGCGGTGAGCAAGCACATCGGCAACATCCTGATGAAGCTGGACCTGCCGCCGGCCGAGGAGGCCCACCGGCGGGTGCTGGCGGTGCTGGAGTTCCTCCGGGCGTGAGGGCGCCCTCGGCGGTGCCCGTTCTCCGTCGGCGCGGTCGGTGCGGTCGGCGCGCCCTCGTTCGGGTGAGGTTGCCGGGTCGGCCCGGAGCGCCGGACCCTGATGATCCACGGACCGCATCGCCCGACCGTAGAGGTGGTGCGGGCAAGGACCGTCCCCTACCCGAGACGTACACGGATCAGCCGGGTGGCCGAGGAAGGGTCGTCCCGAGGGGGGATGACCGGCCGGGCGCCACGGCGTCAGCGTGGGGCCCATGACGGGAACGGAAGACATGAGAGAGCGTCAGTTCAGCGCGATCCGAAGGCGTTTCACCTCGGCGGCCGTGGCGGTCGGACTGACGTCCGCGCTGCTGGCGGCCCTGGTGCCCACCGCGGCGCGGGCCGCGGACGGCGACCCCGGGGCCGGCCAGGACATCGACCGGGGCGGCTGGACCGCGAAGATCAGCCGGACCGAGTACGGCGTCCCGCACGTCGTCGCCCGCGACTTCGGCGGCCTCGGCTACGGCTACGGGTACGCCTTCGCCCAGGACAACCTGTGCCAGCTCGCCGACCAGGTGGTCACCGTGCGCGGCGAGCGCTCGCGCCACTTCGGTCCGGACGGCCGCTCCGTCGACCTGGTGACCAACCTGGTGAGCGACACCTACCAGCGGGGCGTGCTGGGCACCGGGACGGTGCGGCGGCTGCTGGCCGCCCCCGCGCCGCTCGGCCCGACCGACGAGGCGCGGCAGCTGGTGGACGGCTACGTCGCCGGGTACAACCGCTACCTGGGCGACACCGGCGCCGACCACCTCCCCGACCCGTCCTGCCGGGGGAAGGCCTGGGTCGGGCCGATCACCGCGGACGATCTGTGGAACATCCTCTACGACGTCAACACCGAAGCGGGCAGCTCCGCCGCCAAGCAGCAGATCGCCACGGCCGTCCCGGGCGCCGGGGCCGGACTCGCCCCCGGCGCGAGCGCTGCGGGGGCGACCGCGGAGGGGACGTCCGGAGCCGGGGCGGCCCCGGCCCGGATCGCCGCTCCGGGCCGCTCCGCCGACAACCCCGAACTCGGCAGCAACGCCTGGGCGATCGGGCGCGACGCCAGCCGCAACGGCAACGGCCTGCTGCTGGCCAACCCCCACCTCCAGTGGGCCGGTTCGCAGCGCTTCTACCAGGCCCAGCTGACCATCCCCGGCGTCCTGGACGTCGCCGGCGCCGGACTGTACGGCATCCCGTTCCTCCAGATCGGCCACACCCGCGGCCTCGCCTGGAGCCACACCACCAGCTACGCGGACCACTACACCCTCCACCGGCTCACGCTGGTGCCCGGCGACCCGACCGCGTACCTGGTGGACGGCAAGGTCGAACGGATGGCCCAGGAGGCCGTCAGGATCACCGTCCGGGCCGCCGACGGGACGCTCTCCACCGTCGACCGGACCGTCTACCGCTCCCGCCTCGGCTACGTCCTCTCCGAGGGCTGGACCGGGCAGTACGCCTACACCCTCGGCGACGCCAACGCCGAGAACCTCCGCTCCCTGAACCAGTGGCTGGCGGTCGGCCGGGCCCAGAACCTCGACCAGCTGCGCCAGGCCCAGCGCACCTACCAGGGCCTCCCCTGGGTGTACACCACGGCCGTCGACTCCAGCGGCACCACCTGGTTCACCGACGCCTCCGCCGTCCCCCACCTCCCCGACGAGCAGCTCGGCCGCTGCCTGGCCGCGGTCACCGCCATCGGGCCGGTACTGGACGGTTCGACCACCGCCTGCGACCCGGGCCGCGACCCGGACGCGCTCGTGCCCGGCGTCTTCGGCCCCGCCAACCACCCGGCACTGACCCGCACCGACTACGTCGCCAACGCCAACAACGGCCCGTACCTGACCAACGCGGACGCGCCGATCACCGGCCTGCCCACCGTCTACCGGGGCGCCTCCGAGCGGATGCTGCGCACCCAGCTCAGCCTGCGGATGATCGCCGACCGCAGGGCCGGCACCGACGGCCTCGGCGCCCCCGGCTTCACCCTCGGCTCGCTCCAGGCGACGATGTTCGGCAACCGGGTGCAGAGCGCCGAACTCGACCGCGACGACGCCGTGGCCCTGTGCCGCGCCCACCCGGAGATCG
This sequence comes from Kitasatospora sp. NPDC091257, assembly GCF_044757675.1. Taxonomy (NCBI): domain Bacteria; kingdom Bacillati; phylum Actinomycetota; class Actinomycetes; order Kitasatosporales; family Streptomycetaceae; genus Kitasatospora; species Kitasatospora sp. NPDC091257. The sequence continues at coordinate 1,682 of NZ_JBIVVI010000565.1, read as the reverse complement.
CCGCGTCCGACGGCACCCGGGTGGACGTGCGCCCGGCGTGCGGCGCGCTCGCGGCCTGGGACACGAGGGCCGACGCCGACAGCCGGGGCACCGTGCTCTGGCAGGCGTACCGGGACGCGCTGGCGAAGACCGGCACGACGGCCTGGCAGACGGTCCCGGCCGACCCGGCCCGGCCGCTGACCACCCCGCGCGGCATCGACGCCGCCAACCCCGTCGCCCAGCGCGCGCTGGCCGACGCGGTGAAGGACCTGGCGAGCCGCGGCCTGCCGGTGGACGCTCCGATCGGCCGCGTCCAGCGCTGGGCGGGCATCCCGCTGCACGGCTGCTCCCACCAGCTGGGCTGCTTCAACGTCGTCACGGCCGGACCGGACTCGGGCGCCGGCGGCGGCACCTACCCGACGGACGTCCGCAGCGTCCCGCACGGCGCCACCTTCGTGATGGCGACCGAGCTGACCGACCGGGGCCCGCGCACCCGGACGCTGCTCACCTACGGCGAGTCCGCCGACCCGACGTCCTCCCACTTCACCGACCAGACCCGCGCCTACGCCCGCAAGCAGTGGGTGACGGAGCGCTTCACCGAGGCCGAGATCCGCTCCGCCCCGGGCCTCACCGTCACCACCCTGCGACGCTGACCCGTTCCCGCCCCGAGCCCCGGGCGGCCGCCGTTGCCATGACGGCGGCCGTCCCGAGGCCGCCGATGATTCCGCCGATGCTCCGGACGCTGCGCGGCGGGATCCGGGGGATCAGATGCGGATGGCGGTGACGACGTGGTAGTCGACGAGGCCGTCGCGCCAGGCGGTGAGGAAGTTGCGGGACCAGTGGGCGGTGGGGACGACGTCGACGAGGTAGCGGTCGAAGCCGGGCCAGACCTCGGCGCCGATGGACTCCGTGGTGATGTCGGTGAAGCCGAAGCGGGTGAGGGCGGCGGTGAAGTCGTCGAGGGGGTGGGCGACGTCGAGGCCGTCGGCGAAGCTGGCGAGGAGGATCTTGAGGCGCTCGGCGATGTCGGCGCCCGGGGCGGTGAAGAAGGTGGTCACGACGAGCCGGCCGCCGGGGCGCAGCACGCGGGCCGACTCACGGGCGAAGCCGGTCAGCTCACGGAAGTGCTGGGCCGCCTCGACGGAGAAGACGCCGTCCAGATAGCCGTCGGAGAAGGGGAGTTCGTCCGCCGATCCTAGGGTGTACGCCAGCCGATCGGGGTACGTCGCCAGGGCTCTCGCGTTGACGGCACGGGCCCGCTCGATCTGGTCCGGGTGGATGTCCACCCCCGTCACCCCCGCGAAGCGGAACTCCCGCAGTGCCAGCGCCGAGCCCAGCCCGCGCCCGCAGCCCACCTCCGCCAGCCGCAGCCGTTCGCGCGGCTCGGGGAACTCCCGCAACGCCCGCCGGTAGAGCTGCTCCTGGCTGCGTACCCGGTCCTCGGTGGTCGGGGCGGCGAGGTCGATCCCTTGCCAGTAACCGAAATTGATGAAGCCTCCGGCGAAACTGGCGACTTTGGCCAGATCATCGGTGCCGTAGGTCTTGCGCACGGTCGGGGGGATGCGGTTGTGATCCATGGGCCGCTGAGTCTCCTGCTCGGTGGGCGCCCGGCCGTCGGGCGCGCCGAGGTACGTACCCAAACCTGTGGTGGTCCGAACACGGTACGTGATGGGTGAGGGCCCCGGGGACAGTGGGGGCGGGGT
>NZ_JBIVVI010000564.1:0-5710 GCF_044757675.1 Kitasatospora sp. NPDC091257 | reverse complement strand
CACGGCAACATCACCGCGGGCAACTCGGCCGGTCTGAACGACGGCGCCACCGCCTCGCTGCTGGCCGCCGAGGACGTCGCCGAGGAGCTCGGCCTAGGCCAGGCCGCACCACTGGCGCAGGTCGGCCGCGGAGGCGGGGCCGAACGCGGCGAGGTAGCGCAGCACCAGGCCGTCCGGGCCGGGTGACGGGTCGAGCGGGCGGCCGAGCCAGGCCTCGGCGGTGGTGTGGGCGGCCGGGCCGCCGCGCCCCCACAGCCCGCGCGGCGGGACCTGCACCAGCGGCAGCCGGCAGCGGGCGGCCTGGGCGAGGGCGGCCGGGTCACGGTCCGGGCGGCTCGCGGCGAGCAGCGCGCCGAGCTGCTGGAAGGTGCGCGGCCGCTCCTCGACCAGGGTGCGGGCCTCGGCGGCGAGCGCGTCCAGGTCCAGGCCGGTCAGCCGCTTCCCGAAGGTGGTGCGCATCGCCTGGTCCAGCATCGGCTGGAGGAGCGGGCGCAGCGTCAGGCAGTCCTCGGCGGTGACGAGGTGGATGGTGCCGCGCTGGAGGGCGGTCCGGACCACCGCCCGCTGCTCGATCAGGGTGCTCAGCCGCTCGGGCGTGAAGCCGTCGAGCCGGGCCAGCAGTCCGAGGTAGGGCGGCTGGGGTGCGGCCTGGGCCTGGAGGCCGCCGAGGTGGTGGATCAGTGCGGCGGGCTGCTGGTCGGTGCGGGCGAGCAGGTGCTGACGGGCCAGCAGGGCCCGGCCGAGCGCCCGTCGGCTCAGGACCGGTCCGGTCACCGGCGGCCGTCCAGCACGGAGCGCAGGACGCCGATCCGGTTGGAGGTGATGGAGGCGACGCCGCTCTCGCGCAGCCGGCGCATGGTGCGGCGCAGGTCGGCGGTCCAGGTGGAGACGGCGAGCCCCTGCTCCGCCGCGGCGGCGGTGAAGGCGGGGGTGACCAGGCCGAACGGCGGGTTGAGGTAGCGCGGGCGCAGGTCGTCCAGCAGGGCGCGCACGGGCATCCCGGGCTGCTTCCAGGTGAGGGCGATCTCGGCGTCCGGGCTCAGTTCGCGCACCGCGAGCATGGCGGCGGTGGGGCCGCAGAAGGCGACCGCGCGTTCGGCGCCGAGCCCGGTGACCACCGACCAGGTGGCCGCGGCCGGTCCGGCGTCGTCCAGGTCGATCAGCAGCCTGCGGCCGTCGACGGCGGCGACCGTCTTGATCGCCTCGGCGAGGGTGGGGACGGTCAGCGGGCCCTGTCGCAGCTCCTCCAGCTGGTCGACGGTGACCCGGTCGATCGACCGCGGGTCGCGCCAGAGCCGCTCCAGGGTGCCGTCGTGCAGCAGCACGGGCACCCGGTCGCGGGTGAGCCGGACGTCCACCTCGACGGCGTCGGCCCCGGCGGCGAGCGCGGACTCGACGGAGGGCAGGGTGTTCTCGCGGTGGCGGTAGGGGTCGCCGCGGTGGGCGACGGCGAGCGGCTTGGCCATGGCGTTCAACGGATCCTTCCGGCGAGCCAGGGGGTGAGGTCGTGGACGCCGATGGCCTCGCGGTGGCTCGGTTCCCCCGGGACGGTGACGATCAGCGTGGTGGACGGCGGGAAGGTGCGCGCCGTGACGTGCACCAGGTCGGACCAGAGGGCGTTCAGGAAGCCGGGGACGCGGTCGCGGTCGACGTCGAAGGCGATGCCCTCGACGGTCACGGTGACCTCGTCGTGGGTGAACAGCCGGACGGTGACGGCGGGGCGGCCGTCGAACTCCAGCAGTGCCTCGTGCGGGACGGCGTCCAGTTCCCCGTCCGGACCGCCCGGACCGCCCGGGCCGACCAGCCCGGCGAAGGTCCGGTCGCGGCCGATGTCGTGCTGGGCGCGGACGGTGCGGCCGTGCCGGTCGGCCACGGCCTCGATCGCGAGCACGGCGCTCTGGGTGGTCGGCAGGTGCGGGGGTGTCATCCGGGCCTCTCCTTCGGTTCCGGGGCTCGTGGGGCTCGTGGGGCTCGTGGGGCCGGGGCGGCCGGGGCAGGCCCGCGCTCGGGCGACGGACCCCGACTAGCGTCGTTCGACCATCACATTGGTGGACTTGATGACCGCCGTGGCGGGTGCGCCGGGGACCAGGTTCAGCTCCTCCGCCGACTCCCGGCTGATCAGGGACACCACCCGGAACGGCCCGGCCTGGATCTCCACCTGCGCGGCCACGTCGCCGAGCACCACGTGGGTGACGATCCCCGGGAAGCGGTTGCGCGCCGAGGACGGCCGGCCCTCCGCCTCGGAGTTCTCCGGCCGGGCCAGCTCCCGGGCGAAGGCGGCGAGCTCGGCCCCCGGGATGATCCGGTGCCCGTGCTCGTCCCGCGCGGCGGCGACCCGCCCGGCGTCCACCCAGCGCCGCATGGTGTCGGCGCTGACGCCGAGCAGCGCCGCGGCCTCGCCGATGCGGTACGGGTTGGCCGGCACCTCGGGCTGGCCCATGAGCGTCTCCTGACGGTGGTTCTGATTCCCGGGGCGAGTGCCCCTGCGCCATCCTGCCGTACGGACCGCGCGGGTGATCACGCGAGGGCGGTCACGGCTCGCCGAAGAGGTCGCGCCGCACCGCGTCCCCGGCGGTGAGCACCGCCCCGGCGAGCACCGCGCCGCCGCCCGCCGTGCCGGCCCGCACCTCGGTGCTCAGCGGGGAGAGCCGGGCCAGCCGCCGCTCGACCCGCCCGGCCAGCTCCGGCCCGCCGGCCCGGCCGACCTCGCCGCCGAGCACCACGCAGCCGGGGTCCAGCACCACGCAGACGCTCGCCGCACCGATCGCGATCCGCTCGGCCAGCTCGTCCAGGAAGACCTCGCCCGCCGCGCCGGCCGCCAGGGCGGCCCGTACGGCGGCCTCGGCGGCGGGGGCGTCCCCGGCCGGGCCGGCGGGCAGTCCGTGGGCGCGGGCCAGCGCGCAGATCGCGGCGCTGCCGACCAGGCCGTGGAAGCCGCCCTCGCAGCTGTCGGCGCTGGGTAGGGCGACGGTGCCGGGAACGGGCAGGAAGCAGATCTCGCCGGTGCCGCCGGAGAAGCCCCGGCGCAGCCGCCCGTCCAGGATCACGGCGGCGCCGACGCTGTGGCCGAGCCACAGCAGCACGAAGGTGTCGCGGTCGCGCGCGGCACCGACCCGGTACTCGGCCCGCCCGGCCAGGTTGACCTCGTTCTCCAGGATCACCTCGGTGCCGGGCAGCTCGCGCAGCGCGGCGAGGAGTTCGGCGTGCCAGGCGGGGAGCTTGCCGGTGCTCTGCAGCCGGCCGGTGGCCTGGTCGACCAGTCCGGGGGCGCCGACCGCGACGGTGTGCAGCCGTTCGACGCCGACGGCGCGCGCGGTGTCCAGCAGGGCGGCGACGATGGTCCCGGCGGTGTCCGGCCCGCCGTCGCCCTCGACCGGGACCTCGGCGGTGGCCAGGCCGCGCCCGGCCAGGTCGGCGACGACCAGGCTGACGCCACCGGAGCGGACGTCGAAGGCGGCGAGGTGGGCCCGGGAGGCGACCAGCGCGTAGAGCCGGGCGTTGGGGCCGCGCCGCTGTTCGCCGCGCTCGCCGACGACGGCCACCAGTCCGGTGCGCTGGAGGCGTTCGAGCAGGTCGGCGACGGTCGGCCGGGAGAGGCCGGTGAGGTCGCGCAGCTCGGTCGCGGTCAGGGGGCCCTGTTCGAGCAGGAGGTTGAGCGCCAACCGGTCGTTGATCGCCCGGGCGGTACTCGGCGTGGCCGTACGCGCGGTGGTCATGGCAGCTCATCCTTCCAGAGCATTTCTATCAGGGTCCCTTCCTGATAATTTAGCGACCGTCACAGGGCACTGTCGCGCCCCTCACCGCGCGACCGGGAGGGAAGACCCCATGAGCGGAACCACCGCACCACCACCGCCGGAGCCGTTGACCGCGCCCCGCCGGGCCCGGAGGAGCATCGCCCTGACCTTCCTGGTGCACGGGGCCGTCACCGGCAGCTTCGTCACCCGCATCCCCTGGATCCAGCACCACCTCGACCTCTCGGCCGGCCAGCTCGGCCTGGCCCTGGTCATGCCCGCCGTCGGCTCCTCCCTCGCCATGCCGCTGGCCGGCCGCTTCGTGCACCGCTACGGCGGCCGGGCCGCGGTGCGCGGGCTGATCTCGCTCTGGTGCCTGTCCCTCGCCCTGCCCGCGCTCGCCCCCTCGCTGCCGGTGCTGTGCGCGGCCCTGCTGGTGTACGGCGCCACCTCCGGGATGGCCGACGTCGCGATGAACGCCCAGGGCGTGGAGATCGAGGAGCGGCTCGGCCGCTCGATCATGTCCGGGCTGCACGGGATGTGGAGCGCGGGCGGCCTGCTGGCCTCCCCCTTCGGCATCCTCGCCGCCCACCTGGACCTCGACGCCCGGATCCAGCTCGCCGTCACCGCGCTGGTCCTGCTCGCGCTCGCGCAGCCCGTCTGCCGCGGCCTGCCCGACCTCCGGGCGCACGAGGGCGCGGAGGAGCCGCCGCGGTTCGCGCTGCCGCCGCGCAGCTCGCTGGTGATCGGACTGGTCGGCTTCTGCGCGGTCTTCGCCGAGGGCGCCTCGATGGACTGGAGCGGCGTCTACCTGCGGGACGTCACCGGCGCCTCGGCCACCGTCGCCGCCGCCTCGTACACCGCCTTCTCGCTCACCATGGCGGTCAGCCGGCTCGCCGGGGACGCGGCGATCCGCCGCCTCGGCGCCGTCCGCACCACCCGCATCGGCGGCGCCGTCGCCACCGTCGGCGGCCTGCTGGTGGTCGCCGCGGACAGCCCGGCACTGGCCATCCCCGGCTTCGCCCTGATCGGCATCGGCATCGCGGTGATCGTCCCGCTCGCCTTCGCCGCGGCCGGCCGGATCGGCACCAACCCCAGCCAGGCCATCGCGGGCGTCGCCACCGTCACCTACACCTCCGGCCTGATCGCCCCCGCGGTCATCGGCGCCCTCGCCCAGGCCACCTCGCTGACCGTCTCCTTCGGCCTGGTCACCGCGCTCGCCTGCGCCCTGCTGCTGAGCGCCGGGGCGCTGCGGCTGGCCGAACGGAATTCCGGCGGCGAGAACGTGACCGCAATGTCACCGGAAAAGCCTTCCGGAAAAGATCTCTCCGCGATATGATGATGAATTCCTGAGGGAATTTCCCGCTAAGGTCTCGAACCGCCGGGCGCACACCGCGCCCGGCGGTTTTCGTGCTCCGCGAGAGGAATTCCCCCGTGTGCTACGACCCGGACGCCGCCCCGCCCGTCCTCGGCCCCGCCCCGTGGCCCCTGGCCGAGGCCGCCCCACTCACCCTGACCTCGGCCGACGGCACCCGGTTCGGCGCCTTCCTGGCCCGGCCGGAGACCGCCACCGGGCCCGCGGTGCTCGTCCTGCCGGACAACAGGGGCCTCTCCCCGTTCTATCGGCAGACCGCCGCCCGGCTCGCCGAACACGGCCACCCGGCCCTCGCCCTCGACTATTACGGCCGCACCGCCGGAGCCGCCCCGGAAAAGCGCCCGGCGGAATTCGGCGAAATGCCGAACCTGCTCCCCCACCTGCTCGCGCTCACCCCCGGAGGACTGGACGCCGACATCACCGCCGCACTGGACCGGCTGCGCGCCACCGGGCCAGCCGAGGTGGTCGCGCTCGGGTTCTGCTTCGGCGGCCGGCAGGCCTTCCGCACCGCCGCACCGCGCTTCGGCCTGGCCGGCGCGGTCGGCTACTACGGCTACCCGGACACCCTCAACGGCGCCCCCGGGCCCACCCAACTGGCCGGGGG
>NZ_JBIVVI010000563.1:0-5713 GCF_044757675.1 Kitasatospora sp. NPDC091257 | reverse complement strand
AGGAGGTCCCGAGCACGCCGCACCAGAGGTTGGTGTCGATCGGACCGCGTCGGTAGGATGCTGCCCGGGGCCTGGTAGCCGATGTTCTTGGCGTCGGCGTAGATCAGGTTCTGCGCGGGGACGGTGAAGTCCTTGGCGGCGGCGCGGAACTCGTCCCAGTTCTTCGCCTTGTCCAGCTCGAAGACGGCGTCCATGGTCTTGCCGGGGCTGAGCGCCGTCCACTGCAGGGCGACGCCGTAGCCGCTGGTGCCGCGGTCCGGGGCGGACTGGCCGTTGGGGGCGTACTTGCCGACGTTCTGCTGCTCGCTGCTCTGGTCGGAGATCAGCGGGGCGCCGGTCTGGGTGGTGCGGACGGTGATGGTGCGGTCCTCCCCGCCGGCGACCTTGATGGTCTCCTTGCGGAGGTCGAACTTCACGTCCTTGCCGTCCACCTGGTAGGTCTCCGGGCCGGTGACCTTCTCCAGGTAGAGGTCGGTGACGTCGGCGCCGAGGTTGGTGAAGCCCCAGGCGATGTCCTTGTTGTGTCCGATGATCACGCCGGGCATGCCCGCGAAGGTGAAGCCGGAGACGTCGAACTGGCAGGCCGGGGAAGCGGTCCGGCAGTGCAGGCCCATCTGGTACCAGACCGAGGGCAGGCCGGGGCCGAGGTGCGGGTCGTTGGCCAGCAGCGGCTTGCCGGTGGTGGTGTGCGAACCGGCGACCACCCAGGAGTTGGAGCCGATGCCCTGGCCGGGGCGGCCGAGCAGCTGCGGCATCGAGTCGACCCGGTCGGTCAGGCCCTGCAGCATCGCCTTGGTGGCCGCCGCGCCCTGGGCGGTGGCGGCCGTTCCGGCGGCCGTCCCGGACTGCGGGGAGCCGTCGGCGGGACGGTAGTTGTCGCCGGTCACGGCGCCGGTCTTCACGATGGTGCCGTTGCGGGCGTACGGATAGTCCGGGTACAGCTCGGCGATCTTGTCGGGGCCGAAGTCCTGGGCCAGCAGCGAGCGGTCGATCTCCTCCTGGAGGTTCCCGGAGAGGTTCCAGGCCATCGCCTTGAGCCAGGCCACCGAGTCGACCGGGGACCACTGCTCGGGCCGGTAGCCGCCGTTGACGACGCCGAGCAGGCCGTACTCCAGCGAGGCCTTCGCGCCGCCGGGGTGCTCGGCGAGCCAGGCGTTCACGCCGTCCGAGTAGGCCTGGAGGTGCTTCTTGGTCTCCGGCGACAGCTTGGTGTCGAACTCCTTCTGCGCCACCTGCCGCCAGCCCATGGTGCGGATGAACGCGTCGGTGTCGACCTGGCCGTCGCCGAACATCTCGGAGAGCCGGCCGGCGGTGATGTGCCGGCGGACGTCCATCTCCCAGAAACGGTCCTGCGCCTGGACGTAGCCCTGGGCACGGAAAAGGTCCTCGTCGGTGTCGGCGTACAGCTGCGGGATGCCGTTGGCGTCCCGCTTGACGTCGACGGGCGCGCTCAGGCCCGGCACCTTGACGCTGCCGTCGACCTCCGGGAAGGAGGCGCGGACCGCGGAGACCCCGCGGTAGCCGCCGTAGCCGGTGCCGGCCACCAGCAGCACGACCAGCACGATCACGATCAGACGGGCGCGCCGGAACTTCTTCGAGCGGGGCATCTGGGTCCTTGCGGTCCTGACTTCGGGGCGGGCGGGCGTGTCCAGGGCCTGCGGCCGTGACAGGGCACCACATTAGGCCGAGTCGGCCGGGCACCGTGAACGGGGGACCAAGCTAAAGATATGGCAAAATGTTAGACTGCGTAACGATCCGCAAGAGGAGCATTGACGACTTCTTAACGGGTCACCCCACAGCACCACCAGACACCCCGCCCGCCCATGCCTGCCCGAGGTGCCCCTGCGTGAACGTCTCCCATCTGAACCAGCTCCTGCTTGAGTCCTCCGTGATCCTGCTGTTCGCGGTGGGCGCCGTCCGCCTCTCCACCCGATCAGGGCTGCCCAGCCTGCTGATCTATCTCGGGATCGGCGTGGCGCTGGGACAGAACGGGATCGGCGTCACGTTCAACAACGCCGAGCTCACCCAGGTGCTCGGCTACGCGGCACTCGTGGTGATCCTCGCCGAAGGCGGCCTCAAGACCAGCTGGCGGGAGATCAAGCCGGTCATGCCGGCCGCGACCGTGCTCGCCACCGTCGGCGTCGGCATCAGCGTCTTCGCCACCGCCGCCGGCGCGCACTGGCTGGTCGGCCTGGACTGGCGCACCTCACTGCTGCTGGGCGCCATCGTCTCCTCGACCGACGCGGCCGCCGTCTTCTCCGTCCTGCGGATGGTCCCGCTGCCGCACCGGCTCACCGGCCTGCTGGAGGCCGAGTCCGGCTTCAACGACGCGCCCGTGGTCATCCTGGTCGTCGCCTTCGCCACCACCGGGGAACTGGACACCTGGTACGTCCTGATCGGCACGATCGCCGCCGAGCTGGCGATCGGCGCCGCGGTGGGCCTCGCCGTCGGAAAGATAGGCTCCTACGGGCTCAAGCACGTCGCACTGCCCTCCTCGGGCCTCTACCCGATCGCCGTGATGGCGCTCACCGTGCTCGCGTACGCCGGCGGCGCGCTGCTGCACGGCTCCGGCTTCCTCGCCGTCTACATCAGCGCGGTGATACTCGGGAACTCCAAGCTGCCGCACGGCCCGGCCGTCCGGGGCTTCGCCGACGGACTGGCGTGGATCGGGCAGATCGGCATGTTCGTGCTGCTCGGGCTGCTCGTCACGCCCGAGACCATGGGCGACGCGGTGGTGCCCGCGCTGGTGATCGGCGGAGTGCTGGTGTTCCTGGCACGGCCGCTGTCGGTGATGGTCTCGCTCACCCCGTTCAAGGTGCCGGCCCGCGAGCAGGCACTGCTGAGCTGGGCCGGGCTGCGCGGGGCGGTGCCCATCGTGCTGGCCACCATCCCGGTGGTGTCCGGCGCGCACCGGGCCGAGGACGTCTTCAACATCGTCTTCATCCTCGTCGTGGTCTTCACCCTCCTCCAGGGGCCGACCCTGCCGTGGGTGGCCAAGCGGCTGCGGATCGACGAGGGCGACATGGGCCAGGACCTGGGCATCGAGTCCGCCCCGCTGGAGAAGCTCCACGGGCACCTGCTGTCGGTCGCACTCTCCCCCGCCTCGAAGATGTCGGGCGTGGAGATCAGCGAGCTGCGGCTGCCCAAGGGGGCCGCGGTCACCCTGGTCGTGCGGGAGGGGAACTCCTTCGTGCCGGACAAGGCGACGGTGCTGCGCGGCGGGGACGAACTGCTGGTGGTCACCACGGACGAGGTCGGCGAGGCGGCGGAGCGGCGGCTGCGGGCCGTGGACAAGGGCGGCAAGCTCGCGGGGTGGCTGAACGGGCGGTGAGCGCGGGGGCCGGCTCGGCTCGGCCCCTTCACTGCTCGAACCGGCTGCTCCGGCTCACCCGGCCCGCCCTGCACTCCTCGGCCCGCCCCGGCCCCTCCGGCCCGTCACGGCTGGGGCGGGCCGCCTGGGCCGGGGTCGGCCGAGGGTATCTACGCGCGTAACTGATACGATGGTTCGATCATCCGTATAACCATCGCTAGACCACCCCCAATTTCTGCCTGACGCAGAGTTGGCGCGACCGCTCGGCGGCCGCGGTCCGGCTCCCGGCCACCACGCCGGACCGGCCCGGTATCTACCCCGGTCGACGCGCGAGAGGACGACTCTCGGCGCCGTCGGGGCCACACCATGCCCTGCCGCGCTACCAGGCAGCAGGAAGGACCGACCGTGACGGCGCGCCGAACGGTCGACACCGCCGCGGACCACGCGGCCACCCCCGCAGCTCCGGCCCCCGCCCGCGTCGGGTACGGCGAGCTGCTGCGCACGCCCGGGGCCTGGACGTTCCTGTCCCCCGCCCTGGTCGCGCGGCTGCCGTACGCGATGCTCAGCATGGGCATCCTGCTGCTCGTCACCCGGACCCACGGCTCGTACGGCACCGCCGGTACGGTCACCGCCGTCGCCGCCGTCGCCCAGGCCCTGGTCGGGCCGCAGACCGGGCGGCTCGCGGACCGCTACGGCCAGGCCGCGGTGCTCGTCCCGACCGTCCTGGTGCACGCGGCCGCGGTCGGCGCGCTGATCGCGCTCGCGCTCGGTCACGCGCCCGCCTGGAGCCTGTTCCTGGCCGCCGTCCCGGCCGGTGCGAGCATTCCGCAGGTCGGCGCGATGGTCCGGGCCCGCTGGGTGGCCACGTTCACCGCGGACGGCGCCTCCGACGCCTCCGCGGCCCGGGTGAGCACCGCCTTCGCCTTCGAGTCCGTGACGGACGAGTTCACCTTCGTGATCGGCCCGATCCTGGCCTCCGGCATCGCCGCCCTCGCCAACCCGGCCACCGCCCTGGTCGCCGAGGCCGCGCTGACCCTCGTCGGTGGCCTGGCCTTCGCCGCCCAGCGGCGCACCGCCCCGGCCCGGATCGTGCCGCAGCCCGGCACCAAGCGCGCCTCGGCGCTCGCCTCCCCCGGCGTCCGCCTGCTGGCCGGGACCTTCCTCGGGGTCGGCGCGGTGTTCGGTGGCATGCAGGTATCGGTGAACGCCTTCGCCGACTCGGTCGGGCAGCACGACGCCGGCGGCACCGTGTACGGGATCTTCGCCGGCGGCTCGATGCTGGCCGGCGTGCTGTACGGCGTGATCGCCTGGCGGCGGCCGGTGCAGCAGCGGATGCTGATCAGCTACACGCTGCTGGTCCTGGGCTGCTCGGTGCTGTGGGCGATGCCCAACCTGGTCGCGCTGACCGTCGCCGGGCTGGTCTGCGGGCTGGCCATCGCACCGACCCTGATCAGCGGCTACACCCTGGTCGAGACGCTGGTCGCGGACGGGGCCAAGACGGAGGCCTTCACCTGGCTGACCGGCGCCATCGGACTGGGGCTGGCCGTCGGCTCGATGGCGGCGGGCCGGCTGATCGACGGGCACGGGCCCTCGACCGGGTTCCTGGTGCCGGTGGCCGGGGCCGGACTGGGGCTGATCGTGCTGCTCTCGCTGCGGCACCTGCTGGTGGCACCGGGACCCGGGGCGGCCGTCGCGGGCACCTCTCCGGCCCGGGGTTCGGGCGACGTCCCGGCGGAGCACGGCGGTGCCGGGCGGCTGGTGGGCGCGGCCAAGGGCTGAGCGGGAGGCGGTCCGGCGGCCGGGCCCGGCCCATCTCACACCGGAGTCGCTGGACTGATCCCGCGGAATGCCGCATCATTGACCATCGTTAGCACTCATCAGGCGAGAGTGCCAGGAGGAAGACAAGTGCCCACGTACCAGTACCAGTGCACCGAGTGCGGCAACGGCCTGGAGGCGGTGCAGAAGTTCACCGACGAGGCGCTGACCACGTGCCCCGACTGCCAGGGACGACTCCGCAAGGTCTTCTCGGCCGTGGGCGTCGTGTTCAAGGGCTCCGGCTTCTACCGGACCGACAGCCGCTCGTCCTCCAGCAGCACGGTGGGCGCCGGGTCGTCGTCGACCCCCTCGACGTCGTCCGCCACGTCCACGTCCTCCTCCGCTTCGTCCTCGTCGTCGAGCTCCGGCTCCTCGTCGTCGTCCAGCCCGGCTCCCGCCGCGAGCTGACCTCGGCGCCGGGCCATCGGCCCGGGACGGCCCGCAGACCTCGGAGAGGCCCGTCGGCCCCGCTTCCACGCGGGGACGGCGGGCCTCTCCGCGTTTCCGCCGACTCCAGCCGTCGGCCTCCCACATCGGAAGAGCACACCTCAGCACACCAGTCACACGAAGTCATATCGGTTGCCGGCT
>NZ_JBIVVI010000562.1:0-5716 GCF_044757675.1 Kitasatospora sp. NPDC091257 | reverse complement strand
GTGGGGGTCCGCGGGATTTGCCGGGACTTTGACCCACGCGGGCGAACCCACGGGTCGACGTCGTGCGTCCGGACCGGCACGTCCGGGCCGATGCGTCCGGATCCGCGGACCCGGACCGGCGGGGCGCCGCTACCGGTGCCGCAGGTACGCCCCGGCGGTCTCGCGCAGGCGGTCGTGCAGCCCGTGGTAGGCGCGGGCCCGGCCGAGCAGGTTCTTCGGCAGCTTGGCGACCATCGTGTAGTTGGTGTCGCAGACGTTCGCCGCCGGAGCCAGCCCGGCCTGACTGACCAGTTGGTAGGCGTCGAGCTGGTCGAGGCCGAGCAGTTCGCCGGTCCAGCCGACCAGGTCGTGCTGGCTGATCCGGAACGCGTCCTCCAGCGGACGGGCCGAGCCGGTGCTGATCAGGAAGTCGTCGTTCTCCAGCCGGGGCCAGGCCGGGCCGCCGCCCTTGATCAGGTCGACGATCACGGTGGTGCGCATCGCCGCCTCCACCGCCGTGCCGCAGACCTCGCCCTCGCCCTGGCGGGCGTGGCCGTCGCCGAGGGCGAGCAGGCCGCCCTCGGCGTTGACCCGGAAGTAGGCGGTGGTGCCGGCCCGCATCTCGGGGGTGTCCAGGTTGCCGCCGTGCGCGCCCGGGGTGATGGAGGCCAGCACCTCGCCGGCCGCCGGGGCGACGCCGACCGTGCCGTGCATGGGGTCGAGCGGCAGGTCCACCGTGAAGTCGCCGGTGCGGGCCCGGAACCGGCAGACGCCCGACTTGACGTCCAGGTCGTAGACCCAGACCCGCTCCTCCAGGGGCGGGTGGAGCATCGCGGTGGAGTGGGTCGCGGTCAGCGCGCCGAAGTGCGGGAAGGTGCTGGAGATGCCGTACTCCCGGGCCGGGGTGATCTCCACGAAGTGCACCGCGAGGACGTCCCCGGGCTCGGCGCCGGCCACCGCGATCGGGCCGGCGACCGGATTGAGGTAGGGGAAGACGCACACCTGGCTGGGCAGGTCGCCGGTGCCGCGCACCTTGCCGCCGAAGCAGTCCTCGGTGGTCAGCTCGATGACGGTGCCGGGCCGGACGGTGACCAGCGGGGCTCGGCCGCCGAAGGTGTAGGCGTAGTCCTCCGGGGTCGGGTTCAGCTGGACGATCTCGGGCAGGCTCACTGCTTCTCCTTGGCGGTGTTCGGGGCGGCGGCGGTGGCGGCGGCACCGTCGGTGGCGGCGTCGTTCGTGGCGGCCTCGGTGCGGGCGGCGGCACCGTCGGTGGTGGACTCGGCCTCGGCGACGGCCAGCCGGGGCTTGCGCCCGGTCGCCGTCAGCCCGGCGAGCACGATCCCGCCGACGAGCAGCCAGACGAAACCGAGCCGCTGGGCCGCGATGTTGGCGTTGACGACCACGTACGCGAGGATCGCGAAGCCGAGCGCCGGGGCGATCAGGTGCCGCCAGTAGTCCTTGCTGCGCCTGCGGACGAGGTAGTGGACGACCACGGCGACGTGCAGGACCAGGAAGGTGGTCAGCGCCCCGAAGTTGACCAGGGTGCTGAGCAGGGTGATGCCGTCCTCGCGCGAGGCCGTGAAGAGGCCGAGCACCAGCGAGATCCCGGCGGTCAGCAGGGTCGCGTTGACGGGCACCCGGCGGGTGGGGTGGATCCGGGCCAGGAAGGCGGGCAGCTGGCGGTCGCGGGCCATCGCGTACAGCAGCCGGGAGGTGGCCGCCTGCGCGACCAGCGAGTTGGCGAAGCCCCAGGCCACGGCGGTGGAGGCGGCGGTCAGCGTGGCGAGCCAGCCGCCGGCGGCGGTGCGGGCCGCGTCGTAGAAGGCGGTGCCGTTCGGGTCGCCGTCCCGGATCAGCGCGTCGGGGTCGGCGACCAGCAGCGAGGCGACCCAGGTCTGCACGATGAACAGTGTGCCCGCGAGCAGCAGTGCGGCGACCATGGACCGGCCGATGGCCTTGGCGGAGTCGCGGTTCTCCTCCGAGAGGGTGGAGATGCCGTCGAAGCCCAGGAAGCTGAGCACCGCGATCGAGACCGCCCCGAAGGCCAGGCTCCACGAGAAGGTGTGCGGGTCGTACAGCGGGGTGAAGTCGAAGCCCCGGCCCTTGCCGTTGGCCAGGGCGATGACCCCGACCACCACGAACAGGGCCAGCACGACGAGTTCGCCGATCAGCATCGCCTTGTTGACCCGGTTGGTGGTCTCGATGCCGAGGTAGTTGACCACGGTGTTGAGCAGCACGAAGCCGATCAGCCAGAGCCAGACCGGGATGGACGGCACCAGCGAGTTCATGGCCACGCCGGCGATCAGGTAGAGCAGTCCGGGCACCAGCACGTAGTCGAGCAGGATCATCCAGCCGGACAGGAAGCCGACCGGGGCGGCGATGCCGCGGCCCGCGTAGGTGTAGACCGAGCCGGCCATCGGGAAGGCCCGGGACATCTGGGCGTACGACAGGGCGGTGAACATCATCGCCACCATGCCGAGGACGTAGGCCAGGGCGACCATGCCGCCGGAGCCCTGGAAGACGCCGCCGAAGATGCCGAACGGTGCGATCGGCACCATGAACACCAGCCCGTAGACGAGCAGGTCGGTGAAGCCGAGCGATCGGCGCAGTTCCTGCTGGTAGCCGTAGCTCTCGATGCCCTGGGGCGCGGGTGTGTCGGCCATGGTGCTCTCTCTCCGTGACGACCCTGCGGGTGTGTGGGGAGACTGTAGAGGCAACTATTTCCAGATGGAAGGGTTTCGCCGCGGCATTCCACCTGACGGGAAGGAGGCACCCGCAGTCAGTGCGGCAGCACCGCGAAGCCGAGGCCCTCGGCCCGGGCGAGGTGGATCCGCGCCCGGCCCGCACCCTCGCGGCGCAGCAGCCGGCCGGCCGCCGCCAGCAGACCGTCCGGGGCCAGCGCCCCGCGGGCCGCCAGGTCGGCGAGCAGGTGCAGACCCTCGTACAGCCCCACCGCGTAGGCGTCCAGGACCGGCGCCCACGGGCCGCACAGCGCCCGGTGCCGCTCGGCGAGGCTCTGCCGGCACTCCTCCGCCAGCGTCGCGAAGGAGGGCATCGCGGCATAGAGCGTCCCGGTGTCGTCGCCGCCGAGCGCGAGCAGGCCGTTCTCCTCCAGGGCGCCGGAGAGCCGCACCAGCGTGCGGTCCAGCCCGCTGCGCCGCAGCGCCCGGTTGAAGTGCACCAGGTCACGCCCGATCAGGCTGAGCAGCAGGGCGTCCGCGCGGGCGGCGCGCAGCGCGTCCAGCAGCGGGTCGAGCATCTCCTCGACCGCCCCGAACGGGACCCGCCGCTCCAGCACCACCCGGGCACCGGCCCGCGCCGCGAGACCCTCGGCGGCCCGGTGGACGGCGCGCGGCCAGATGTAGTCGTTGCCGATCAGCGCCCAGCGGCGAATTCTGTGACGAATCGTCACCTCGCGTACTGCTGACCCGAGTTGACGGTACGGGTCGATGCCGGTGCAGAGCACGCCGGGCAGCCGGGAGCCGCCCTCGTGCGGCGGGGTGAAGAGGTACGCGATGCGGCCCGCGGCGACACTCTCCACCGCCCGGTGCACATCGCTGGTGTGGCACCCGGCGAGCGCGTCCAGCGCCCCGGCGTCCAGCAGCCGCCGTACCTCGCCGGCGACCCGGCCCGGCGCTCCGCCGCCGTCCACCAGCACCAGCTCCAGCGGGCGGCCCCGGACACCGCCGGCCGCGTTGACCTCGTGCGCGGCGAGCAGCGCCCCGTCCAGCGCGGACGGGCCGGTGAGACCGAGCGGGCCGGACTGCGGCACGACGAGGCCCACCCGAAGCGCCGCCCCCTCCCGTACCGAGTGCAGCGCGTCGAGCGGATCGATCAAGCTCACCTCGACGCTCACGGTGCGAGTATCGTCGTACCGCCGATATCGGGAAAGGCCGGAGAGGGAGCGTCCGATGACCGCAGCTGGTGCCGCGCCGGGGATCGACGCCCGTCCCGGTGATCCCGTCGGCCCGGCCGCGAACCGGTCCCCGGGTGAGTCCGCGGGCGCGTCCACGAGTGAGTCCCCGGGCGACCGTCCCGCCGCCCCCGAGCCGCTGCTGGTCGAGCTGGTGACGCTGGCCCACCGCCGGCTCTCCGGCGGCCTCGCCGCCGCCCTGGCCGAGGAGGACTGCACCGTCGACCAGTGGCGGCTGCTGCGCGCCCTCGCGGACGGCCGGGGGCACGCGATGGGAGAGCTGGCCCAGGCCCTGCTGATCCCGCAGGCGAGCCTGAGCCGGCTGGTGGACTCGCTGTGCGACTCCGGCTGGGTCTACCGGCGCCAGGACGACCAGGACCGCCGCCGGATCACCGCCCACCTCTCCCGCCAGGGCCGCACCCGGCTGACCCGCCTCGACGCCCTCGCCGCCGCCCATGACGCCGCCGTCCGCCGGGCCTGCGGCCTCACCGACCCGGCGCACCTGCTGCAGCGGCTCGCCGCGCTCTGACCGGCCCGTCCCCCGACCGGCGCCGCCACGACGGCGGCGGCCCGTCCCGGCCGATGCCCGCGCAACGACGACGGCCCGCCCCCGCCGAAGCGGGAACGGGCCGGTGGTGGCGCGCGGTCAGGCCGGGCGGACGGCGCCCTTGTACGGCATCGCGGAGATCGGCAGGACCTCGATGTTCTTGCCCGTGCGCGGGGCGTGGATCATCTTGCCGTCGCCGATGTACAGGCCGACGTGGTGGATGTCGTCGTAGAAGAAGACCAGGTCGCCGGGCTGGAGGTTGGCCCGGTCGACGTGCGGGCCGTCGTTCCACTGGTCCTGGGAGATCCGGGAGAGCTTGACACCCGCCGCGCGGTAGGCGGCGCCGGTGAGGCCGGAGCAGTCGAAGCTGTTGGGGCCGGTCATGCTCCAGCCGTAGGGCTTGCCGAGCTGGGCCTGGGCGAAGGCGATGATGGTCGCGGCCCGGCCGCTGGCCGCCGGCACCGGGGCGTTCATGTCCGGGCGGTCGGCGGAGCGGGAGGCGCGGTCCTTGGCGGCCGCGGTGGCGGCCTGCTGGGCCTCGGCCTTGGCCTTCTCGGCGTTCTGCTGGGCGTTGATCTTGGCGCGGTCCTCGGCGCTGAGCTTGTTCAGCATCGCCTGGGCCTGGGCCAGCTTGCCCTGGATGTCCTTCTTCTGCTCCGCCAGCTGCGTGCCCACCGAGTCGAGCGCGGCCAGGGTGGCGGTGGCCTCGGCGCGGTCCTGGTCGAGCTTGCGCTGCTCGTCCTGGGCCTGCTTGAGCAGGTTCGCCTGGGATTCGGAGACCTGGCTCTGCACCGCGGCGCGCTCCAGGTAGGCGGACGGGTCGGAGTCGAGCATCAGCTGGACCGACGCGTCGATGCCGTTGGTGCGGTACTGGTCGGCGGCGACCGCGCCGAGCCGGGTCCGCAGCTCGTTCATCGCCTCCTGGCCGCGGGCGACCTTCTCCTGGATCAGGTTGGCCTCGCCCTGGAGCTTCTGCTGCTTCTCCTGGAAGCCGTTGAACTTCTCGATCGCCTGCTCGGCGTCCTCGTTGAGCTGGTCGACCTGTTCCTTGACGGAGGCGAGGCTCGGGGTCGGCTCGGCGTGGGCGGTGCCGGAGGCGAGGACCGCGCCGCCGGCCGCCATGGCCGTGGTGAGGACCGCCATGCGGGCCCGGCTCGGCGGGTTGGGCTTGCGACGCTTTCCCATGACGGTCGCCCTCCTTCGGGGGAATCTGGGGACGGTCCGGACGGGGCGGGGGACGGCTCGGCCGGGACCGGGGACAGCGAAGGCGGGCAGGG
>NZ_JBIVVI010000561.1:0-5726 GCF_044757675.1 Kitasatospora sp. NPDC091257 | reverse complement strand
CCCACCCTCGAACCCCCGGTCACCCCTGCCCCGATCGGATCCCCCGATCGCGGTCGCGACTACCGCGTGTCGCGCAGCTTGAGAATGTACGTCGCGGTCAGCGCGACCGCACGGTCCTCGTCCCGCGTCAGCTCCGCGAGGGCGCGCGACGTCGTGCTCCCCGGGACGTCCGCGAGCGCCTGGGCCAGCCTCCGGCGGGCGTCCGGTCCGACGCCGTCGAGGGCGAGTCGGTCGACCAGCCCGGTGGCGATCCGGTCCGCCAGCGCGGGGTCGTTCGCCAGCGCGCCCAGGGTGTCGGCCGCGTCGGCGTCGTTCGCCGCCTCGACGATCATGTCGATGAGCGTCGGGACCGCGTCGGCGACGCCACGGGCGCCGAGCGCCAGCGCCGCGTACCTGCGGACCACGGCGTCGGGGCCGCCGAGGGCGTCCCGCAGCAGTGCGGTCGCGGTGCCGTCCGGCAGTTCGGCGAGGGACCGTACGGCACGTTCGCGCACCTCGGCCGCGGGCGAGCGCAGGCCCTGCGCGAGCAGGGCCGCCCCGGCGCCGCCGGCCTGTGCCAGCGCCCAGCGGAGGGCCCCGGCGACGTTCGGGTCCGACTCGCCCAGCACGGCCTCGACCAGCGCCTCCACCGGCACCGCGACGTCCTCGCCCGCGGACAGCGCGGCGCGCTGCCGCGCCCCCGGGCTCTTCGACTCCAGGGCCTGGAGCAGCGCGACGACCTGGAGCACCTCCTCCCAGCCGGCCGGTCCCGCGGCGTCGATCCGCCGCAGCCGGGTGAGCAACTCGGTCTCCGCCGCGATGCGTTCGCGTGTGCGGCGGATGAGGTCGGCGACGAGTTCGGCGGGCGCGAAACCGGGGTCGTCGAGGGCCCGCCCGACGTCGCGCAGCGACAGGCCCAGCGACCGCAGGCTCTCGATGTGGAAGATCCGCCGGATGTCCTCGTCGGCGTACCGGCGGTAGCCGGAGCCGGTACGGCCCGTCGGCCGCACCAGTCCGAGCGACTCGTAGTGTCTGAGCATGCGGGCGCTGACCCCGGAGCGCCGTGCCACGTCGCCGATCAACACTGCCTACCGTCCCTCCCGGCGGCCCTCGCCGAGGACCGCCGTGCGCTTCGCCTCCTCGATCGCGAACTCGAATCCGGCGTCCGGGTCGCGCCACAGCCGCTCCGTGGCGAGCGCGTGGGCGCGCACCCGGGGGTCGGGGTCCGCCGTCGCGGCGTCCAGTGCCGGCAGCATCGCCTCCCCGAGCGCGATCAGCGCCCGGCTGAGGCTCAACCGCGTCCCGCGTCCGCCGCGTCCGAGCTGAGCGGCCAAGACTACGGCCAACTCGCGCTCCCCACCGTCGGGCACGAGCACGACCGCGGCCCGCCAGGCACTGCGGGCCACCTCCTCGTCGGCGTCGGCCAGCAGCGCCGGCGTGATCGCCGGCCAGGCCCGCCGGTCCCCGATCTTGGAGAGGGTGTGCAGGGCCTGGCTCCGCGCCTGGGCACCGTCCGCGCGCACCTCGTCGAGCAGCAGCGGGACCGTCACCGCGGCCTCGTGCCGGGTGAGCGCCCAGGTGAGCATCTCGCGCACGGTGAACTCGGGCTCGACCGCGCACCGTTCGACCAGCCCGCCGACGAACCGCGGGTGCGGGTCGCTGCCGACGGCCATCGCCGCCCGCAGCCGGACCGACGAGTCGTCGTGCGCCAGACCCCGCAGGGCCCGCAGGGTGTTCGTGTCCTCTTCCGCCCCGACCATCAGGACCACCTCCTCGGCAGCAGTGAAAGCCTTGTCACCGTGTCAAGGTCAAACGGCCGGGAGGCGGGACGCGCCGCGGGTTCGTCCCCGATCACCCGGGCCGGGTGATCCGGCCCCGGGGCGGCTGCCGACCGGCGGGGTTATTCTGCGGCTGATGGGCGGATCGGAGAGTGCGCGGCGACGACGGCCCGGCGTGGTGGGACGACTGCTGAGGACGCTCCGGGCGGATCCCTCCCACATGCCCGAGCGGCTGGCGGCCTTCGTGGTCGACTACCTGGGCCCCCAGGCGGCCGAGACGGCCGCGGCGCTGCGCGGACCCGGGCAGGCGGGGACGGCCCGGCAGGATCCCACCGAGCAGATCATCGACCGGGGTGTGCGCCGGACCGTGGTGGAGGGTTCCTTCCTCGGGGGCCCGTTCCTGCTCCTGCTCCCGGTCGCGTTCGTCGCCGCGCTGCTCGCCCAGCTGCGCATGGTGCTGGAGCTCGCGGCCCTGGCCGGCCACGACCCCTGTGGCGACGACGCGGCGGCACAGATCCTGGTGGTGCAGGGGGTCCATCCGACGGTGGAGCAGGCGCAGGAGGCCCTGCGGAAGGCGGCGCGGGCCGGAACCGGGGGGCGGGACGAGGCCTCCTGGCCGTCCGTCGTCCGCCGCCAGGCCTATCTGATCGGCCTGTTGACCCCCGAGGACCCGGCGCGTTCGGCCGTGCGCAAGTGGCTCGGCTGGGCCGGCCTGGGCGTGCTGCTCCTCGTCGGGACCGTGGTGCCGTTCGTGTGGGTGCCCGCCTGCGGACAGATGTACTGCCGCGCCACCGGCGAGCTCGCCGACCGGGCCCTCCTCCGGTTCGGGCTGACGGCGTCCGCGGCGGCCCAGGCGAGGAGGACCTCGTCGATCCTGCGTCCGGGCATGCTCCTGGTGGCGCTGCGGACCGTGGTGGCGTGCCTGGCGACCGCGGGCGGGGTGCTGTTCGTGCTGCTCACCGGGGCCCGGGTCGCCGGCCACGCGTGGCTCGCGATGTTCCTCGTGCTGCTCGGGCTGAGTGCGGTGGCCGTCGGCTGGCGCTGGTTCCGTGCCCGGAGGCACCGGCGCACCCGGGCGGGGTAGGCGCGGGCCGGCCGCCGCGGGGGCGGCGCGAGGTCAGAGCAGGTCCAGTGCGCGCGCCCGCCGCACGGCCCGGTTGCGCCCGGTGACGGAGAGCTTCCGGTTGATGCTCTTGAGGTGCGTCTTGACGGTGTTCACCGAGAGGAACAGCCCGGCGGCGATCTCCTCCGTGGACAGCATCTGCGCCGCCAGTCTCAGGACGTCCAGTTCGCGGTCGCTCAGCGGTTCGACCAGGGCGTCGGTCGCGGCGGTGTCCCCGGACGCCCCGGCCGGGAGGCCGGGCAGGAGGTCGGCGGGCAGCCAGCCGTGGGAGTCCGCCAGCTCGGGCCGGGCGTGCAGCAGGTGCCGCAGCCACGGCCCGGCGTCCCGGAACGGCCGGCGCAGCCGCTCCGGCCGGGCGACCGCGAGGGCGCGGGCGAGCAGGCGCTGGGCCGCGGCCTCGTCGCCGAGCGCGAAGGCCGCCTGGGACCGGGCCAGCAGGACCCGTACGGTGATCGCGGGCCCGTGGCCGTCGCGCTCCGGGACCGCCTCCAGGATCCGCAGGGCGCTTCGGTTCTCCCCGGCGGCGAGGTGCGCCCGGGCGGTGGCGACGGCGTGTTCCGGACCGTCCGCGCCACTGCGCTCCAGCGCCTCCAGCGCGGCGGCCGGGTCCCCTTCGGCGAGGTGCCCGGCCGAGACGGCCACGGCCACGGCCTCCCGCACCCAGGGCGGCGGGGGGTCGGTGGCGGGACCGCCGTCCGCGAGCCCGCCGAGGAGGTCGAGGGCCGCGCGGGGGTGGCCCTCGGCCAGCAGCGTCCTCGCCCGGACGATGGCGATTCCCGCGGTGACGGCCGGGTCGTGGTCGGCCGCGGCCGACCGGGCGGCCCGGTCGATCGCCGCCCGCGCGGTCGGCAGGTCGTCGCGGTCGACGGCGAGCGCGGCCAGCACGAGCTGGCCGGCCCCCGTGCGGGATTCCGGGGACAGCCCGGAGCGTTCGGCCTCGGCCCCCGCCTTCCGCAGGTGGGCCTCCGCCGGCCCCGGCCTGCCCCGCAGCACGTCGATCAGGGCGAGTCGGGTGAGCGATTCGTGGCGCGGGCAGGCCGTGGTGGGGTCGTCGGCCGCCGCGGCGGCGGCGGACAGGGCCGCCCCGGCGGCGTCGAGGCTGCCCTTCCAGAGCAGTGCGGATCCGAGGTCGGTCAGCCGGAGCGCGGGAAGTTCCGGGTGCTCGCCCAGCAGACCCGGCGGGACGTCCTCCTCCAGCCGCGCGGCCTGGACGGCGGCGGCCCGGGCCATGTCGGCCGAGCCGAGCAGTCGGCCCGCCAGCACCCGGAGGTGGGCCGCGCTGAGCAGGGCCGTCGGAACGTCCTCGGCATCGCGTTCGGACAGCAGCGTCTCGGCGCGTCGGAGGTGGTCGAGTCCGCGGTCCACGTCGTGGCGGGCGAGGTCGCGGGCCGCCCGGACCAGTTCCGGGGCGGGCCCCCGGGCGTCGGGCGCCATGTCGGCGAACAGGCGGTCGAGCCGGTCCGCGTCGCGGCCGGTGAACAGCCGTCCGATGGCCAGCCGGTCGACGACCTGCGTCGCGGCGAACTCCCAGTCACCGGCCGCGGCGGCGTGCACCAGCCCGTCGGTCAGGTGTCCGGCCGCGGTGAGCCAGCGGGCCGCCCTGCGGTGGAGCGCCCGGTCCAGCCCCGGGCTGCGTGCCGCCAGCTGGACGCGCAGGATCTCGGCGAACAGCGGGTGGCAGCGGTACCAGGAGCGGCCGACGGGTTCGACGAAGGTGTCGGCGCGCGCGAGGTCGGCGAGGATCCGCGCGCCGTCCGTCCGGCCGGTCAGGGCGTCGGCCAGCTCGGGGTGGATCTGGTCCAGGACGCTCGTGCGCAGCAGGAGGTCCTGGGTCTCGGCGGGCTGGGTGTCGAGGACCTCGGCGAGCAGGAAGTCCGCGACCGTGCTGCGGCAGGCCTCGAACTCCTTCAGGTACGCCTCGGGGTCGGCGGCGCCCTGGGCGGCCAGGGCGGACAGTCGCAGACCGGCGGCCCAGCCGCCGGTCCGCTCGGTCAGCGTCCGGACGGTCCCGGCGGAGAGGGCGAGGCCGTGCCGCCGCATCAGCGCGGCGGTCTCCCGCGGGCGGAAGGCCAGGTCGGCGGCCCGGATCTCGGTGGCGCAACCGGAGGCGCGGTAGCGGTGGAGCGGCAGGCGCGGCTCCGTGCGGCCGATCAGGACCAGCCGCAGCCCCTGGCCCGCGTGGCCGAGCAGGAAGTGGAGTCCGGACGCCACCTCGGCGGACGACACGTGGTCGAACTCGTCGAGGACGAGGACCACGGGAGCCTCGCGGCGGCTCAGGTGGGCGGCCAGCCGGGCCAGCAGCGTGTGATCGACCTCGTCGGCCCGGGCGGGGGTGCCGATGTCGTCCGGCAGGGCGACGCCGTGGTGCCGGAGGGCCTCCAGCAGGTAGGCCCAGAAGACCCCCGGCGCGTTGTCCTCCCGTTCCACGGTGAGCCAGACCGCGGAACCGCTCAGCCGCGTCCTGGCCAGCCAGTCGGCGACGAGCAGGGTCTTCCCGGCCCCCGCCGGGGCGTTCACCAGCAGGAGGGACGTCCGGAGACCGTCGCCGAGGCGCTCGGCCAGCCGCGGCCGGTGCACGAAGGTCCCCGGAATCGGGGGGACGGCGAAGCGGGCCGCGAGCACGGGATTGCCGCCGGGTATCCGGGTCGGCCGGGTGGAGCGGTGCCGAGGTGCGTCCGCCGGACGGGCGGGGGAGTCGACGGCTGGGCTGAGGGGCATGGTGCTCACCTCAGGGTGGGGTACGGCGCATGGTGAGCGCGGATCGCTGACAGATCCCATCCTGGCCGACGCCGTCCGACCTGGCAAAGGGGCCTCCCGGCCCACCGGTGGGGGCGTCCGCCCCTTCG
>NZ_JBIVVI010000560.1:0-5730 GCF_044757675.1 Kitasatospora sp. NPDC091257 | reverse complement strand
GTCGGGCGGTCAAGCTGGTCCACCCTGTCTACCCTCTCGCGGGTGAAGTATGGGTAAATACCTGGACAACGCCCCCCATACGGCGGATCCTGTGCTGACTCTCCGTGCCTGCCACCGCCAGGAGCAGCCGTGCCGCCGTCCCCCTCCGCCACCCGCCCGCCGGCCGCCCAAGGGCCGTTCGGCCACGCACTGGCCGGGCTGCTGGACGTCCTGCTGCCCGCCGACTGCGCGGGCTGCGGCAGCGAGCGCACCCAGCTCTGCCCGGCCTGCCGGCGCGCGCTGGCCACCGCACGGTCGGCCCCGACCCTGCTGCCCTGGACGCACGCCGCCGCGCCGTACACCGGTGCGGTCCGGCAGCTGCTGCTCGCCCACAAGGAGCGGGGCGCGCTGCGGCTGGCCGGGCCGCTCGGCGAGGCCCTCGGACGGGCGGTGCGCTCCGCCCTGGGGGCACGGGCCGGGGCCGCGCCGCTGCTGCTGGTCCCGATGCCCTCGGCCCGCTCGGCCGTCCGCGCCCGCGGGCACGATCCGACGCTGCGGCTGGCCGGGGCGGCCGCCCGCTCACTGCGCCGGACCGGCCTGGACGTCCGGGCCGCGCCGCTGCTGCGGCACACCCGGCCGGTCGCCGACCAGGCCGGGCTGAACGCGGCCGAGCGGCGCCGCAACCTGCGCGGAGCACTGACCGTGCTGCCGCGCGCCCGGACCGGGCCCACGGGCCTCGCGGGCCGTCACCCGGTGCTGGTGGACGACCTGGTGACCACCGGGGCCAGCCTGGCCGAGGCCGCCCGGGCGCTGGCCGACGCCGGCCTGCCGGCCCGGGCCGGGGCCACGGTCGCGGCCACCGCGCGCCCGGCCGGCTGACCGCCGCCGCGTCAGCTCACGCGGCGGGCCCCGCGGCGGGCCCCCGGGAAGGCCCGTCGGCCCGCCCGGACGCGCCGTCAGCCCGCGTAGAGGAAGGACCGGGGCTTGTCGATCAGCGAGGCTTCCCGCCACTGGTGGTTGACCAGGCGGAAGGCCTTGATCTCGCTCGGCTTGCCGTCCGCCTGCTTGACCTCGCCCATCGCGAGCACCGGCGGTGCCTGGGTCAGGCTGTCCCCCCGGGACTCCGAGGCCGCGACGGTCGTCATGCTCTCGGCGCTCTGCAGCTGGGTGTCCGTGCTCTGCGAGCCGTCGGTGCTGATGAAGTACAGCTGCTGGGTCCGGTCGGCCTCCTTGCCGAGCACGAGCAGCTGGTCGGTCTCCGCCCAGGACACCGAGGCGACGTCGGTGAGCGTGGGGGCGGCCCGGCGCAGCCCGGTGATCTTCACGGTCGGCGCCTGCGGGGTGCCGTCGTGCACCACCAGCCCGAACCACAGCGAGCGGACGGCCGAGCCCGGGGTCCTGGCCACCAGGGCGACCCGGACGCCGTCCGAGGAGATCTTCAGCGACTGCACGGTCTGCCCGGTCAGCCCCTCGACCGGCACGGTGTACGACTTGGCGCCGCGCACCATCACCACCCGCGGGGCCTGCTTGTTGCGGTCCACCACCCAGAGGTCGCCGCGGCCGTCCCAGGTGGGCGAGGCGAAGCCGTCCTCCTTGTCGCCGCCCTTGGCCGGAGAGCTGAGCACCGGTTCGCCCATGGTCACCGCGCTGTCCGACAGCGGCACCGAGTAGACCTGGTGGCCGTCCTCGCTGATCGCCGCGACCTGGGTGCCGCTGCGGCCGACCGCGACGGCGCCGAGCGGCGGCTTGGTGTTCGACTGCGGCTTGCCGAGGACGCCGCGGACCGGATCTCCGGGGCCCCCCTCGTCGGTCGCCACCAGGGCGCCGTCGGCACGCTGGTAGTACTGCTTCCCGGGCGTCGGCCCGGCCAGCGCACCGGGGCCGGTGGGCGGTTCGTCGCCGCGGCCGACGGTGCAGGAACCGTGCGGCCCCTTCAGCTCCAGCCGCTCGACCTGGCCCTTGCCCTGGTCGGCGAGGGTGTAGAAGAACTGGGTCGCCATCCGCCGGCAGGCCATCGGCTCGCCGAGGTCGACCCCGCCGATCTGCAGGTGGGCGACCCTGCCGTCGTCGATGGTCACCCGCTCGACCCTGACGCCGCTCGGGAACGCCGTCCGGACCACCGGCGAGAGCCAGGTCGAGGGCCCGTCGGCCACCGCCTGGGCCGCCGTGGCCAGCGGGTCTATCCGGCGCCGCAGGTAGACCGGGTCGGCGACCAGCACCTCCTGGCCGACGTTCCCGGAGGCCACCGCCGACGGGTCGGGCGCGGTGTAGAAGAACCGCGCGACCTGCCGGAAGCTGTTCCGGAAGTTGGTCTCGTTCATGATCACGCCGGTCGGCAGCTTGTCGATCCGCCACTCGTCCTTCTCCCGGACGAAGGTGAAGTCGGAGGAGACGTTGTTCTGCCCGGCGACCAGCTGGTACGAGTGCTTCTCGTCGACGGTGGCGACCAACTGCCCGCTCACCGGCACCGAGACCGTGGTGTCCGCGTCGGTGACGTCCTGGCCGCCCGGGATGGTCGTGGACGAGAGCACCCGGATCTCCGCCTCGGGCTTCCACTCCGCGGCGGCGCTCTCGGTGAGGTACTTGCGCGCGGTGTCGTACCCCTCGTCGGCGGTCACCGCGTCCAGGAACCCGGTCAGCAGCTCGCGCGGCTTGGCGCCCCGGCCGGGTGCCACCGGGTAGACCCGGGCCTGCAGGTTCTTGTCGGCCGACCCCTGGGGCAGCTCCACCCGGGCGATGCCGCCGGAATCCGGCATGGTCGCGCAGCCGCTCGCCACCAGGGCGCCGACCAGCGTGCCGACCGCCGCGAGGAGCCTCGGCTCAGTCCTGTTGCTCGTCCCTCGCACGCTGCGACCCCTCCGCGTCCGTCGTCCCGCCCGTCACGTCCGGCTCCGCCGTCCGCTGTGCCACCGACGGCCGTCCGGGCGTCGGGTCCACCATGACCTGGGCGCCGGTGGCCCCGTACCCGGCGGCCGTCCACACGCCCGAGGGGTCCGCGCGCGGCCCCTCCGGCAGTCGGCTCCGGCCCAGCCCGGGGCCGATGTTCAGCACCCCGCCGAGCCCGCTGCCGAGGCTGCTGCCCACGGCCTCCGGCGTCTCCGCCTGGTCCTCGACCGCGGCCGTCGCCGTCGCCCCAGACGGGCTGATCGCCCGCCGGTACGGCGTGCCCTGCGCGCCCAGGCCCCGGTTGTTGCGGGAGTCCTCCGGCTCCAGCCGGAACGGCGCACGGGTGATCTCGCCGCCGCGGGTGCGCGGCAGGGTGAGCCGGAAGTGCGAGCCGCCGCCGGGCTCGCCCCAGGCCTGGAGCCAGCCGCCGTGCAGGTGGGCGTCCTCGACGGCGATGGACAGGCCGAGACCGGTGCCGCCGGTGGTCCGCACCCGGGACGGGTCGGCCCGCCAGAAACGGTGGAACACCCGGGACGCCTCGCCCGGCTTGAGTCCGATGCCGTAGTCGCGCACGCCGACCGCGACCGCGCCGTCCGCGGAGCCCAGCCGGACCACCACGTCACGGCCCTCGCCGTGCTCCAGGGCGTTGACCACCAGGTTGCGCAGGATGCGCTCGATCCGTCGGGAGTCCACCTCGGCCAGCACCGGCTCGCCGTCGCCGCGGATCACCACGGCGCTGCCCTTGGCCTCGGCGAGCGGCTCGGCGGCCTCGACCACCCGGGCGACGATCTCGCGCAGGTCGACCGGCTCGGCGTCCAGGATCGCGGCGCCGGCGTCGAAGCGGCTGATCTCCAGCAGGTCGGCGAGCAGCGACTCGAAGCGGTCCAGCTGGCCCTGGAGCAGCTCCGCCGAGCGGGCCGCCATCGGGTCCAGGTCCTCGCGGCTGTCGTAGATGAGGTCGGCGGCCATCCGGACCGTGGTCAGCGGGGTGCGCAGCTCGTGCGAGACGTCCGAGACGAACCGCCGCTGCACCCGGGACAGCTCCTCCAGCTGCCGGATCTGCGCCTGGAGGGCGTTGGCCATCCGGTTGAAGGACTCGCCGAGGCGGGCGATGTCGTCCGTCCCGGTGACCTTCATCCGCTCTTCCAGGTGGCCGTCGGCGAGCCGCTCGGAGATCCCGGCGGCCATCCGGACCGGGGTGACCACCTGGCGCACCACGACCCAGGCGATGCCGCCCATGAGGATCACCACGAACACCCCGGCGGTCGCCAGGGTGCCGGTGACCAGGTTGAGGGTGTCGGTCTCCTGGCCGAAGGAGAACACGTAGAACATCTGGTAGCTGTTCCCGGCCGCGGCCGGACCGACGAACTGCATGCCGAGGGCCAGCCCGGGCTCGGACTTCCCGCCGCTCTCGGGCGAGCGGTGGATCCGGGTCGGCTGGTCGAACATCTGGCCGGGCTCGGAGGCGAGCTTGGCCCGCAGGGCGTCCGGGATGCTGATCGGCTGGATGTCGCCCGAGTAGCGCGGCGCGAAGCCGGCGGTGTCGGGGACGACGGCGCCGGTGCCGGGGGCCATGGCGATCACCGAGTAGACGGTCTGCCCGCTCCCGGCCAGGTCGTTGACCTGCCGCAGCAGCCAGGTGCCGGTCTCGTCGACGGTCGGGTCGGCGGTGCCCCGCAGCTTCTGGTCCCGGGCCTCGTCGATCTTCTTCTGCTCGACCTGGAAGCCGATCCGGGCCTGCGCGCGGGCGGCGTCCATCTTGGTGTCGAGCAGGCCGGTGCGCACCTGCGCCACCACGACCACACCCAGCACCAGGACGACCGCGATGGACGCGAGCAGGGACACCGCGACCACGCGCAGCTGGATCGACCGGCGGTAGAGCGTGGCCACCCGGTGCACGGGGCGGCGCAGCTGACGCTTGACCAGCGCCACCACGGCGGAAGGGCCTCGCCGGCGGCGGGTGGTCGAACTCAGCACGTCGCCGCGCACGGCACCGGCCCCGTCGGCCGCGGAACCCGACGGGGTGTCGTCTGCCCGGTCCGTCACGTCAGCTGGGTCCGGCCTTGTAGCCGACGCCGCGGACGGTCACCACGATCTCGGGGCGCTCCGGGTCCTTCTCGATCTTGGAACGCAGGCGCTGCACATGGACGTTGACCAGGCGGGTGTCCGCCGCGTGGCGGTAGCCCCAGACCTGCTCCAGCAGCACCTCGCGGGTGAACACCTGCCAGGGCTTGCGGGCCAGCGCGACCAGCAGGTCGAACTCCAGCGGAGTCAGCGGGATGCCCCGGCCGTCCCGCTTCACCGAGTGGCCGGCCACGTCGATCACCAGGTCGCCGATGGTCAGCTGCTCGGGCGTGGGCTCCTCGGCGCGGCGCAGCCGCGCACGCACCCGGGCCACCAGCTCCTTGGGCTTGAACGGCTTGGTGACGTAGTCGTCGGCGCCGGACTCCAGACCCACCACCACGTCGACCGTGTCGGTCTTCGCGGTCAGCATCACGATCGGGATGCCCGACTCCGCCCGGATCTGCCGGCACACGTCGATGCCGTCCCGACCGGGCAGCATCAGGTCCAGCAGGACCAGGTCCGGCTTGGTCTCCCGGAACGCCGCTAGCGCCCTGTCCCCATCCGCGACGAAAAACGGCTCAAAACCCTCACCCCGCAGCACGATGCCGAGCATCTCGGCCAGTGCGGAGTCGTCATCAACGACGAGGACGCGTCCCTTCATGCGTCCATCTTCTCATTACCGGATTGTGACCTGCCGCACAGCAGTGCCAATGCTCCAGAACGGCCAACTCCCCCACCGGTGCATTCCGGCCATACCGGGCGAATGCGCCCGCCGGGAACGCCTCCCGACCCCCTCCCGAC
>NZ_JBIVVI010000559.1:0-5741 GCF_044757675.1 Kitasatospora sp. NPDC091257 | reverse complement strand
CCCGTGTCTCCCTCCACCCCCGTCCCTTCCGCCGCCGACGCTCCCGCCCCCGGCGACGGCGCCGACCGGCCCGACCCGGCTTGACCCTCGACCAGGTCGAGCCCGCAGAGTCACCGGCATGGAGAGCGAGCTGCACAGCATCGGCGAACTGGCCCGCGCCAGCGGACTGGGCGTCGGCACCCTGCGCTACTACGACGGCGCCGAGGTGCTCACCCCCGCCTGGGTCGATCCGCAGACCGGCTACCGCTGGTACCGGCCCGGCCAGCTCGCCGACGCCCGGCTGCTGGCCAGGCTGCGCCGGGTGGGCCTGCCGCTGACGGACGTCCGCGCCGTGCTCGGCGCCGCACCCGGCGGCGAGGAGGCCCGGCAGGTGCTCGACGCGCATCTGCGCCGTCTGGAGGACGGCCTCGCCGACGCCCGCCGCGAGCTCTCCCTGATCCACGCGATGATCGACCAGAGGGAGCTGCCGATGACCACCACCCCCGCCGGACTCCGGTTCACCGTCCCGGCCGAAGAGCTCGCGGCCGCCCTGGACGCGGTCCGCTTCGCGGTCTGCGGGGACCCGGAGCTGCCCTCGCTCGCCGGCGTGCTCTTCGAGCCCGACGGGCCGGTGCTGCGCCTGGTCGCCACCGACCGCTACCGGATGGCCCTCGCCGAGGTGTCAGCCGCCGGTGACACGCCCGAGCGGCCGGTGGCGGGCACGGTCGTCCCGACCGCGCTGGTGGACGCGCTGCGCGCGCTGCTCGGCTCGGGGGCGGCGGAGGTCGCGCTCACCCTCGGCGGCGGTCCGGTCCGGGCCGAGGTCGGGGAGCACCGGATCGAGGGCGCCGCGCTGGACTTCGACTACCCCGACCACCGGGCCGTCACCCGGATCGCGCCGGAGCACCGGATCACCCTCTCCGCCGCCGAACTGCGGGCGGCCGTGGCGGCCGGGGCCACCCGTACCCTGCCTTCCGGCCCGGACGGCGCCGACTGCGAGGTCACCGTCCTGACCCTGACCGGGGACGGCCGCCTGACGGTCGCCGACGATCCGGCCCCCGAGGGCTACCGACTGGCCGTCAACCGGGACTTCCTGCTGGAAGCCCTCGACGCCGGCCGCCCCGGGCAGCTGCTCCTCGAACTCGGCGGCCCGATCGCCCCGCTGGCCGTCCGCACGCCCGGCCGTTCGGGCACCTTCTCCGTGCTGATGCCGGTCCGGCTGCCCGAGTCCGGCTGACCGGCGGGCCTCGCCGGGGCTCTGGAAGGATCACCGCATGAGCCCGCACCCCGACGCCCCTGCCCCTGACGCCCCCGGCTCCGAAGCCACCGGCACCGGGGTCCACGTCCCCGCGGAGCACGTCCCCGCGGAACAGGTCCGCGCGGTCCACGTCCCGGCCCCCGGCGGCGGCCGGCTGTGGGCGGAGCGCCGAGGAGCCGGCAGCCCGGTGGTGCTGCTGCACGGCTCCGGCATGGACTCCCGGCTGTGGGACGCCGTCGCCCCGGCGCTCGCCCGCCACCACGATGTGATCCGCTACGACGCCCGCGGCCTCGGCCGCTCCAGCACGCCGGAGCAGGCCTTCGACGACGTCGCGGACCTGGGCGCCGTCCTGGACCACTTCCGTCTGCCCGGTGTCGCGTTGGTCGGTCTGAGCATGGGCGGGGAGACCGCCCTGGACTTCGCCCTCGCCCACCCCGACCGGGTCACCGCGCTCGGCCTGGTCGGCGCCTCGGTCAGCGGCCACGACTGGCCGCCGTCCCCGGAGACCACCGCCTACGCCGACGCCCGGCGCCGTGGCGACGCGGCGGAGCTGGCCGAGCTGGAGCTCTCCGTCTGGGCCGCCCTGGGCCGCGGCGCACCGGGCGGCGAGCTGATCGCGGCGATGGTCGAGGAGAACGCGGCCCGCCGGATCGTCAGCGAGCACCACCTCGCGGGCGCCCCGGCCCGGGCGGCCGAGCCGCTCCTGGGCACGGTCGTCGCGCCCACCCTGGTCGTCCACGGCGACCGTGACCACCCGGAGATCGCGGCCATCGCCCGGAGGCTCGCCGACGACATCCCCGGCGCCCGCGGCCACCTCGTCCCGGACGCCGACCACTACCTCCCGCTGCGCACCCCCGAACGGCTCATCGAGCTCCTCCTCGCCCATCTGGCCTGACCGCCCGGTCCGCCCGGCCCCGGCCGCGCCTGACGGGGGCGCGCACGTTTGCTGCCGCTAGCACCCTGCTTGCATGTGCAAGCGGGGTGCTGCAGGCTGTCCGCATGGCCTCACTGAACGTCGGCTCGCTGGGCGAGTACATCCGCGAGCAGCGCCGCAACGCCCAGTACTCGCTGCGGCAGCTGGCGGAGGTCGCCGGCGTGTCCAACCCGTACCTCAGCCAGATCGAGCGCGGGCTGCGCAAGCCGAGCGCGGAGATCCTCCAGCAGATCGCCAAGGCGCTGCGGATCTCGGCGGAGACGCTGTACGTCCAGGCCGGGATCCTGGAGGAGCGGCGGGGCGAGGGCCTGGAACTGCGGGCCTCGATCCTGGCCGATCCGCTGATCAACGAGCAGCAGAAGCAGGCGCTGCTCGCGGTCTACGACGCCTTCCTCAAGGAGAACGCCGCGTCGGCACCCACCCCGACGACCGACGGCCCAGCCACCCAGAACACCCACCGGGAGGACCGGTAACCATGCCCATCACCGACGAGATCAAGAAGACCCTCAGCGACCCGACCCCGCTGTACGCCCTGGCCGGCGCCGGGGACCTCGCGTACGAGAAGCTGCGCGAGGTGCCGGGCCGGGTCGAGGCGCTGGCGGCCGACCGCAAGGGCGCTCAGGAGAAGGCCACCGCCACGCTCCAGGAGGCGCAGTCGCTGCTGACCGGGGCGCAGGCCAAGGTCACCGAGACCGTCACCGGCATGCCGACGGACCTCAAGGCCCTGCAGGAGCGGGCCCAGGGCTTCGCGCTGCAGCAGGTGGCCCGCGCGGTCGAGCTGGCGGTGAAGGCCAAGGAGACCTACGACGAGCTGGCCGAGCGCGGCAAGGTCGTGGTGGACAAGGCCCGCCCGGGAGCCTCGGAGGAGGGCGAGCCGACCGAGCGGCCCGAGCTGACCGTGGAGCCGGTCGAGGTCGTGGAGCCGGCCGAGCCCGCGCCGGCCGCGGAGGGCGGTGCCGAGCCCGCTCCGAAGAAGCCCGCCCGGGCCCGCAAGGGCGCCGCCGACGCCGCGGAGTGACGTGGTGCCCCGAGGGGCACAGTAGGTGACCGTAGGACGTTGACCCCGTCGTGGACGGTCGTCGTGCCAGGATGGGCGGCGGTCGCAGTGCCGGAGTCGAGAGCAGAGGAGATCGAAATGGTCGGAGTGTTGCAGATTCTGGCCTTTTCCTATCTGAACCCGATCTGGTGGGCGACCATCGCCATCCTCGGCTACAAGCTGTTCGCCCTGGCCGACGCGGTCACCCGCCGGGAGGACGCCTACCGGGCGGCCGACAAGAAGACCAAGGGCTTCTGGGTGGCGATCCTGGCGATCTCCTTCGGCTGGGACTTCCTGTTCGGGGTGAACTTCTTCACCGGTATCGGCACCCTGGCCGGTCTGGTCGCCTCGATCGTCTACGTGGTGGACGTCCGCCCGGCGATCCGGGCACTGACCGGAGGCAGCGGCGGCCGGGGCGGCCGGAGCAACACCGGTCCGTACGGCCCCTGGTAGCCCCGGCGGCGGACGACGCGGCGGCCCGGGGGGGGAGTTCACCCCCCCGGGCCGCCGTGCGCCCACCACGTACCCGGCGCATGCCCGGCCGGTGGCGCAGAGGGCCGGCCCGTCAGCCGAGGATCAGCTGCACCGGGTTGCGCTCCAGCAGCAGTACCGCGACGTCGTCGGTCAGCGCCCCGCCGTTCAGCTCCTCGACCTCGGCGATGGCGCTGTCGACCAGCCGCCCCCGGGTCAGCCCGGCGGCCTGGTGGTCGCCGACCAGGTCGGCGAGCCCGTCCTGGCCCAGGCGGCGGGACCCGGCCCCGACCCGGCCCTCGATCAGCCCGTCGGTGTAGAGCAACAGCCGCCAGCCGGCCCGCAGTTCGACCTCGTGGGCGGGCCAGGCGGCCTGCCCGTCGTGGCACGGCAGCAGGCCGAGCGCGGGCCCGGCGAGGTCGGAGGGCAGCGAGATCGGCTCGTGGTCCCGGCCGAGCAGCAGCGGCGCCGGGTGCCCGGCGAGGTAGAGCCGGGCCCGCTCGCCGGCGCCGAGCGAGCCGAGGTCGCTGCCGCTGCCGCCGGGCTCGATGACCAGCATGCAGAGCGTCGCGAAGATCTCGTCGCTGCGCCGCTCGTGCTCCAGCACGTGCTGGAGGGTGGTGAGCAGGGTCTCGCCGGTGAGGCCGGCGAAGACCAGGGTGCGCCACGCTATCCGGAGCGCGACGCCGAGCGCGGCCTCGTCCGGGCCGTGGCCGCAGACGTCGCCGATCACGACGTGGACGGTGCCGTCGTCGGTGCGCACGGCGTCGTAGAAGTCGCCGCCGAGCAGCGCGCGGCGGCGGCCGGGGCGGTAGCGCCGGGTGAAGGAGAGCCCGGCGCCGTCGAGCAGCGGGGTGGGCAGCAGGTGGCGCTGGAGGCGGGCGTTCTCCTGGCCGCGCAACTCGGCCTCGACCAGGCGGCGCTGGGACTCGTCGGCGCGCTTGCGCTCGACGGCGTAGCGCAGGGCACGGGCGAGCAGCGGGCCGTCGGTCTCGTGCTTGAGCAGGAAGTCCTGGGCGCCGGCCGCGACGGCGGCCGCGCCGAGTTCGGCCCCCGCGGCATCGGTGAGCACCACGACCGGGGTGTGCGGGGCCCGGCGGAGCAGTTCGTGCAGGCCCTCCAGCCCGTCCGAGGGGTCGGACGGGTGCGGCAGGTCGGCGGGCGAGGCGAGGTCGAGCAGCACGCAGCCGAACTCGGGGGTGCGGGATCGCCCGCGCCGGGCCCAGGGTGCGGGCGGGGCGAGCAGTTCGGTGGCCTGGTCCAGGCCGCGGGCCCAGTGGATCTCGATCGAGGTGCCGCTGTCGGCCACCGCGGCCTTGATCAGCTGGGCGTCCGAGGCGTCGTCCTCGATGACCAGCAGCCGCAGCGGTGTGCCGTCGGCGGGCCCGTCCGCCGCGGCGGGGCCGGCCGGGTCGGGGATGTGGGACGGGTGGGAGGCGTGCGCGGCCCGTGAGCGGGGGTGAGGTATCGGGGAAGTCGCCGTGGCCGGTCCGGTCGTGGCACGGCCGCGGGCATGGCCGACGCGGGCGCCGTCGTGGGCGCCCGGCAGGTCCGCGGCACCAGGTGCCCGCCCGTCTCCCGTTGCGGGCATCGGTGGTTCCTCCCTTTCCCCGACTGCGTAACGGCCGGCGTCCGTCCGCAGTGCCCGCCTGGCACCGCGCGTCGGGGAACTTCTCGCGACCATAACGTGATCTCCGGGGATTTCTCCGGCCGACCGGCGCCGTTGTGGTTATTGCCACGCCGGTGGCGGTGCGGTGACTGGACTCGGACGTCGAATCGGTTCCGTCCCGGCGGATGCCGGGCGGTCCGGAAGAGGGAGCGGGCGATGGTGGAGCGGATCACCCTGGTGGAGGGTGACATCACGGAACAGCCGGTGGACGCGGTGGTGAACGCCGCCAACTCGTCCTTGCTGGGCGGTGGCGGGGTGGACGGCGCGATCCACCGCAAGGGCGGGCCGCAGATCCTGGAGGAGTGCCGCCATGACCGACCGCTGGCCCGACAAGGTCATCCCGGACTTCACCGTGGAGGAGCTGTGTGCCGCGATCGAGCGGCACAAGGACGAC
>NZ_JBIVVI010000558.1:0-5745 GCF_044757675.1 Kitasatospora sp. NPDC091257 | reverse complement strand
GGTGCTACTTCTCGCCGAGGAACCCGACGACGGCGCGGCGCAGTCCGGCGCTGTCCAGACTGGCAGCGGGATGACGTCGAACCAGTCCCCGCCGACCCCGCGCAGCGCGGGCAGGTAGCGGTAGGCCACCTCCATGGCGCTCTGCTCGGGCAGCCCCCGGGGCAGCAGGCTGCGCTGCAGCGTCTCGGCCATCCTGTGCTCACGGGTGTAGCGGCGGGCGTTGTCCACGCAGATCGCCGTGCGGGCCACCAGTTCCTCGACGACGGAGAGGTCCTCGTCGTCGAACGGCGCGGATTCACCCGCCCGCCAGAAGTTGACCGTGCCCAGGGTCAGGCCGCGCGCCCGCAGCGGCGAGGTGATCAGCGAGTGCATCCCGTCCGGGAACACCCGGTCGGCGGCCTCCGGGGCGCCCGCCCGCCGGGCCTGCTCATGGCGCAGGTCGTCGGCCAGCGCGGCGGGCCCGGTCTTCAGGGCGGTCTCCTGCGGGGCACCGGGGAGCGGGCTGAGCTCCGTGCCCACGGGCATGAACGGCCAGTCCTCGCCGCGCCCGCCGGTGGCCGCGCGGTGGAGTCGCGGGCCGTGCTCGATGCCGAGGTCCGGGTACAGCTCCTCGCCGCGCAGCACGGGCTCGGCGAGGTCGACCGTCGCGTAGTCCGCGAACCGCGGAACCACCACGTCGGCCAGCTCCTGCGCGGTCCGTGTCACGTCCAGGGTGGTACCGACCCGCAGCCCCGCGTCGTAGAGCAGTTGCAGCCGGGCCCGGGCCGCCTCGGCCTGCCCGGCCAGTGCCCGCAGGTCGGTGGTGTCCCGGACGGTCGCGACGCTGCCGGACCCGCCGCCGAACGGTGCGGTGGGGCGGTTGTTGACGGCGAGCAGCCGGTCCCCGGCCCGGTGCACCTCGTCGGTCGCGGTGCGCCCGGAGGCCAGCAGCCCGGCCAGTCCTGGGTCGAGCCCGAGTTCGTCGACCGGCCGCCCTTCCACCCGGGGCGGCAGCTCCAGCAGTCGCCGGGCCTCGTCGTTCGCCAGCAGGACCCGTCCGTCCCCGCCGACGATCAGCACGCCCTCGCGGACCGCGTGCAGCACCGCGTCGTGGTGCTCGTACATCCGCGTCATCTCGGCCGGGCCCAGGCCGTGCGTCTGGCGCCGCAGCCGCCGCCGCACCAGCAGCGCCCCGCCCATGCCGACGGCGAGCGCGACCGCCGCTCCGCCGAACAGCAGCGGCAGCTGGCGGCTCACCGCCGTGCCCACGTGCGCGACGGTGATTCCGACCCCGACCGCTCCGGCGACCGAGCCGTCCGGTCGGGTGACCGGCGCTCCGGACTCCACGACCCGCCCGACGGGCGTCTGGAAGCTGTCGGTGGTCGGCCCCATGAGGGAGCGCGCGAACGGGCCGATCACATGCTTCCCGATCAGGTCGGGGGTCTGGGCCGTGTAGCGGATCCCCTCCGGGTTGGCGAACACGACGTAGTCGAAGCCGCCCTGCATCACGATCTTGTCGGCCAGCGGCTGCAGCACCGCGGTCGGATCGGGGCCGTCCATCGCGCTCACCACACCGGGGGCCTGCGCCAGGGCGACGGCCGCGGCACGGGTACGGCCCGCGGCCACGCCCGTGGCGTAGCTCCGGGCCTGCAGGACGAGCGTCGTCAGCGCGGCTCCGACCAGCAGCGCCACCACGACCAGCAGACACACGAACACCTGGCCGGCGACGCTGTGCACCCGCAGCCGCGAGCGCAGGCCGCCCCGCGGCGGCCGCTCCTGCCCGGGTCCGCCCGGGTCCGTACCCGCGGCGTCATGGCCGTCCGCTGCGCGCATCGGCCCGGATCAGCTTTCGGCGCGGTCGTTCATACCGGTCTCCCGTCGTCCGACGGCTGAGAGGAGTTCCGAGGCAGTGGCACCATCCTCGGCCGGACGCCGCCTCGGCCTTCAGCCTAGTACCGGGCCCTCGGCCGTGCCTCCACAGCCGCCGGGGCCCAGGGCCGCACGGGCGGCGCGGGGCCCGGCTGCCGCCTGCGGTCGTCCGAATCGCCGAGGAGCAGGCGGGCGCCTCACAGGTCCGCCGGGACGGGCCGTCCTGCTCCTCGTGCCCCGACCGGCCAGGGCGGGTTCCGCCCCGGGCGGATGCCTGTCGGACGACCGCCGGGCCGGGCCGGTGCCGGATCGACGGCGGGAGGCTGCCACCTCACCTCTCCCGCCCCCTGGAAGCATGGCCGACGCCCTGTCAAACTGCCTGCCTCACAGCCTATTTGGAGAGGAACGAGCCATGACGAACGGCGAAGCGCACAGACCGCCGGCGCACCGGCTACGGGCGCTGCTCAGCCTGCTGGTCCTCGCCGCGGCCGCGCTGCTGGCCGGTCCGGTGCCGTCCGCCGCGGCGGCGGGCGGCGAGGCGGAGGCGTACTACATCGGGGACGACGGGGGCCTGTGGAGCTACCAGTACTCGGACACCGCCGGCAGCTGGAGCACGGCCGCTCGGCGCGGGCCGGCCTCGCTCGCCCCGCCGGGCGCGCGGGTGGCGGCGGTGCGGACCCCCGGTCACCGGCCCGCGGTCTACTTCACCGCGACGGACGGCTCGCTGTACGAGTACTGCGCGGACAACCCGGGCTCGGCGCCGTTCTCGATCAGCGGCCCGGCCACGGCCGAGCCCGGCGGGCGGATCACCGCCGCGTGGGCGGGCACCCGGCTGACCCTGGTCACCGGCACCTGGACGGGCGCCACAGCGGCGGCGGCACCGGCGGTCCCGCAGTTCAACGACGCGTGCCTCCCGATGACCGTGGACTGGCGCCAGCTCCCCGCCCCCGCCCTTCCGTCCTCGGAGGCGGCCTCCTTCGCCGTCACCGGCCGCGCCGGGATCTTCACGGTCGGCGACAGCGGCGGGGTGACCGTCGGCTGGACGTCGCAGGCCACCGGCGGGCTGACCAGCTACACCATCGCCCCGGCGGGCAGCGCCCGACCGGGCGGCGGCATCGCGGTGGCCCCCGGCACCACCTCCGGCACCGTGTCGGTGTTCTTCGCCGGCCGTGACGGACGGCTCAACCTGGCGACGGTCGGCGCGGGGGCCGGGCGCATCGGCTCCCTCCAGGCGAACACCACCGCCCCGACGGGCAGCGTCCCGGACGGCGCCGTCGTCTCGGCGGCCAGGAACGCGGCCGGCACCGCCGTCGGCTACGTCGCCGTCGACGGCTCCATCACCCTCGCCCACCTGTCCTCCGCGGGCCTGTGGCAGAGCACCGAGGCGATCAGCGCCACCGGCTTCTCCAACCCCGGCAGCTCGGTGGCCATCTCGGACGTCGACGGCTACCCGGCCTGCGGCACCAACGGCCCCCGGGTCGTCCACTTCGGCCCCGTCCGCGGCCCGTCCCCCGATCCGTGGGTCGCGGCCGGCCTGAACGCGACCGTCGGCGCCGCCATGACCTTCGTGTAGGCGCGACACGGTCTCGGGCACACCGCGGGGCGCCCGGGGGTGCCGGCGGCTGAGCGTCGGCACCCCCGGGCGGCGCCCCGTGGCGGCGGCGCCCGCGGGGCTCAGCCCCGGCTCGCCCGGGCGTGCCGGATGTCGGTGAGCGCGGTCGGGGCGCCGCCGAGCCACCAGGTGGGGTCGGCGCTGCCGTCGGTGGTGCGGCCGTCGCGGTGGACGTAGTGGCGCACGTCCCGTCCGGGGTCGGCGAACTCGCCGGCGAGGGCCCGCTGCAGCCACTCCGCCCCGAACCGGAAGACCTCGGCCGCCACTCCCCCGAGCGGGTGGAACTCGTCCTCGTAGACCCGCAGTTCCTTCGGCGCCCGGACCCGCTCGAAGCTCTCCAGCGCCTGGCCGAGGTCGGTGAGCTCGTCGAACTCGCCGATCCCGTACAGCACCGGGCAGGTGATGTCGGCCACCAGGTCGCCCAGCGGCATCCGCCGGGCCAGGTCACGGTCGAAGGCCTCCTCGTCGGTGTACCCGGCCATGAACATGTAGTTGTTCTTGAAGGTCGGCTGGGCGCGCTCGAAGATCGTCGCGAAGTCCCCGGTGACGGCCTCGAAGGCGGCGAGCGCGGCCAGCCGACGGTCGGTGGCGGCGGCCCGGGATCCCCAGTAGCCGCTCATCGAGATGCCGAACATGCCGATCCGCTCGGCGTCCACCTCCGGGAGCGCGGCCAGGTGGTCGAGGTAACGGCCGATCGCCCGCTCGTAGTTGCCGAGGTCGACGGTCAGTCCGCCGGCGCGACTCTCGCCCTGGCCCGGCCCCTCGATGGACAGCGCGACCATGCCGCGCGAGGTGTAGTAGCGCTCGGCCGCCCAGATGTAGTCCTCCTTGATCATGTCCATCCCGGGGCCGAGGATGACGGCCGGCGCGTTCTCGACCGGCCCGGCCGGCAGGTGCAGCAGGGCGAAGATCCGCGAGCCCTCGAAGTCCAGTTCCACCCGCCGCACCCGGCCGTCGCGCAGCGCGCCCAGGCGCTCCACGCAGTGATCGGCACGCCGGCGCATGGCCGTCTTGCGCGGGTCGGCCGCGTCGAAGATCGAGTACTGCGCCCGGCCCCACATCACCGCCGCCCGCAGGTAGAGGTCGGCGGCGGTCTGCGCGAACCCGCCGCGCTCGTGGTGGGCGGCGCGCTCCTCGGCCTGGCCGGCCACCGTCGCCCACGCCTTGGGCAGCATCGCGCCACTCCTGACCAGCGCGAAGACCTTGGCGAAGTCGGTGTGGTCGTGGCCCAGCTGCTCCATGGTCCCGACGGCCTCGGGGTGCAGCGCGTCGAAGCCGCCCTGGGCGAGGGCGGTGTCCAGGGCCCAGGTCTGGCCGGTCGAACGGATGGTCATGGGTGTCCTCCTGGGGATCCGCTCAGCATTTGGCTAAGCACTTAATGAGTAAGTACTTAGCTATTAAGTACTGAGGCTAGGCTGCTGTCAACCCGCCGAGGAGGACCGACCATGGCCGAGACGCCACCCACCGACGACCGCGCCCGGGCACTCGACCGCCTGGCCCGCGCCGCCTACCGGCTCAGCGCCGCCGACGCCCGGCTGCGCGGACGCGCCACCCGCACCCCGGGCGCACTCTCCCTCACCCACGCCCGGGCCCTGCGCACCCTGGCCGAACAGGGGCCCCTCACCATCAGCGGGCTCGCCGCCGCCACCGAGACCACCGGCGCCGCCACCACCCAGCTGGTCAACGGCCTGGTCACGGCCGGCTACGTCACCCGTACCCGCCAGCCCGAGGACAAGCGCTCCGTCCTGGTCGCCCTCACCGACACCGGCCGGGCCCGGCACGACCAGCGCCAGAACGCGCTGGCCGAGGCCCTGCACACCGATCTGGACGACTACGACGACGCCGCCCTCGACCGGGCCGCCGAGGTGCTGCAGCGCCTGTCCGCCGTCTACGACCGGCTGTGAGGCCGCGGGCCGGTCCGGTCACAGCATCCGGAGTGACCAGTTCCCCTTGCCGCCACCGGCTTTGACGATTCATCGGAAATCCTCAACAGGCGGATGCATACGCCGGACGGTCGGCATCGCCCCGGTGGAATCCGACCAGGAACGGCATCCTGCCCGAAGCGGGTGTCCGGGGGCACGAGAAGTGGTGGTTGATCCCGTACTGGTGGGAGTGGACGGCTCCGGACGCCGTGATCGTCGCCGTCGCGCCGGGAAGGGTG
This sequence comes from Kitasatospora sp. NPDC091257, assembly GCF_044757675.1. Lineage (NCBI taxonomy): Bacteria > Bacillati > Actinomycetota > Actinomycetes > Kitasatosporales > Streptomycetaceae > Kitasatospora > Kitasatospora sp. NPDC091257. The sequence goes on along the minus strand of NZ_JBIVVI010000558.1, from coordinate 124 downwards.
TGGGTTCGCTGTCGGCGGAGACGGGGACGCCCCGCACACGGATTCCGTACGGGGCGCCCGCTCATGTGCAAGGGGTCAGGCGAGGCGGATGCGCTCCGCCTGCGGGCCCTTCGGGCCCTGCACG
>NZ_JBIVVI010000557.1:0-5750 GCF_044757675.1 Kitasatospora sp. NPDC091257 | reverse complement strand
TTCCCGAAGCTGGCGCTCGGCCTGTCCGGCTTCGAGACCGGCGTCGCCGTGATGCCGCACATCGAGGGCGACCCGGACGACACCGAGGAGAAGCCGGTGCGACCGGACGGCCTCGACGGGGCAGGAGTGCGTATAGTCGGAAATGTCGCACTCCCCAGCATTCTGCCGCCACAGCACGAGGTCAAGCCGGTGGACGACGCAGTAGACAGCGCACAGGGCGTACGGACGGATGTGAGCTCCGACCGTCACGCCGTGGTCCGCAACGACAACGGTCAGTATGCGATCTGGCCCGGGGACTTGACCGTCCCGGCCGGCTGGCGGCAGGTCCACGGACCGGCCGGGCGGGCCGACTGCCGGGACCGGGTGGAACGCGAGTGGCGCCCCGCCGAACTGGGCTTCCCCGACGGCGCCCCCGTACGGCGCGCGGCGGCCGGATTCGCCGACACGGTGCACGGACTGTTCCGCGCGCGGGTGGCGCACGACCCGGAGGCGGTCGCCGTCATCGCCGCCGACGCCACGCTGAGCTACTGCGAACTCGACCTGCGCAGCGACCGGTTGGCCGCCGCGCTCCGGGCCCGCGGGGCCGGCCCCGAGCAGGTCGTGCCGGTCTGCCTGGAACGCGGGGCCGGGCTGGTGACCGCCTGGCTGGCCGTGCTCAAGGCCGGCGGGGCCTTCCTGCCACTGGACCCGGCCCACCCGCGGCGACGGCTGGCCGGGCTCGTCGAGGACTGCGGGGCCCGGGTGGTGGTCGCGGACGGCGACGGCTTCCCGGGGACCTCCCGGGTACCCGTGCTCGGGCCGGGGGGCGGCGGCTCCGGCGAGTTCCTGGGAGACGACGGCGCCGTCCCCGACGACCTCGCCTACCTGATCTACACCTCCGGCACGACCGGCCGCCCCAAAGGCGTGCCCGTCACCCACCGTGCGCTGCTGTTCACCCTCGACCGGATCGTCCACGCCTACCGGCTGCGCCCCGGCGAACGCGTCCTGCAACTGGCCGCGCTCGGCTCCGACACCGCGCTGGAGCAGGTGTTCGGCGCCCTGCTCGCGGGCGCGACCGTCGTGCTGGGCGGCGGGGACGCGGGCGGCACCTGGGCGCCCACCGAACTGGCCGGCCGGCTGCCCGGGCTGGGCCTGGCCGTCGCCGACCTCACCCCCGCCTACTGGCACCACCTGCTCGACCTGCTCCCGCCCGGCGGTCCCGGCCCCCGGGAGCTGCGGCTGGTCGTGGTCGGCGGGGACGTCGTGCACGCCGACGACTGCCGCCGCTGCCTGGAACGGCTGCCCGGCGCCCGGCTGCTCAACGCGTACGGGGTCACCGAGGCGGCCGTCACCTCGACGCTCTGCGAGGTCACGGCCGACCTCCTCGGCGGGGGCGCCACCGGCCCGGGCCCGACGGGACCGGGCGGCTCCGCCGCGCCCGTACCGATCGGCCGGCCACTGCCCGGAGTGCGGGTGCACGTGCTCGACGCCCGGCTGCGCCCCGTCCGGCCCGGGGAGAAGGGGCAGATCCACCTCGGTGGGCCCGGCCTCGCCCGCGGCTACTGGCGGCAGGCCGGGCTCACCGCCGAGTCCTTCCTGCCCGACCCGTACGCGCCGCTGCCCGGCGAGCGGATGTACCGCACCGGCGACGCCGGACGGTGGCGGGCCGACGGGCAGCTGGAGATCCTCGGGCGCTTCGACGACCAGCTGAAGGTGCGCGGGCACCGGGTGGACCCGGCCGAGATCGAGGCCGTCCTGGCCGCCCACCCGGACGTCCGGCAGGCCCGGATCGCGGCCGACGGGGAGTCGGCGGACGGCAGCCGCACGCTCACGGCGTACTACACGCTCGCCCCCGGGGCGGCCGGCGGGGCGCGGGGGATCCGGGCGTTCCTGGCCGAGCGGCTGCCGGACTACCTGGTGCCGGCCGACTTCGTGCCGCTGCCGGCGATGCCGCTGACGGCGGCGGGGAAGATCGACCGGCGGCGGCTGCCGCACGCGCCGGTGCGTTCGGCCGGCCCGGCCGTTCCGGCCGTTCCGGCCGGAGCGGGTGCGTCCGGTGCGTCCGGTGCGGACGCGGTCGAGGCGGCCGTCGGGCAGCTGTGGGCGGAGCTGCTCGGCGTCGAACACGTCGGCCCGGACGGCGACTTCTTCGCGCTCGGCGGCACCTCGCTGCTCGCGATGGAGATGCTGGCGCGGGCCCGGATCATGTTCGGCATCGACGTCGGGCAGGTGCGGGCGCTCACCCGGGCACTGCTGCGCGAACCCGTCCTGCACGCCTTCGCGGGGGCCCTGCGGGCGGCGCGCACGGAGGGCCCCGCGGGCGCCGAACGGGACGCCGGCGTCGACTGGTTCGCGGAGGCCCGGCTCACCGACGACCTCCGGCAGTCCTGGAGCCCGGCGCCCTCCCGGGCCGAGCCCGCCGAGATCCTGCTCACCGGCGCCACCGGCTTCTGCGGCGCCCACCTGCTGCACACGCTGCTCGCCACCACCCGGGCCCGCATCCACTGCCTGGTCCGCGCGCCCGACGAGGAACACGCGCTGGAACGGCTGCGGGCGGCGCAGCAGCGCTTCCTGCGGCACGACCTCGCCGACCGGCGGGTGGTGCCGCTGGTCGGCGACCTCACCCGGCCCGCACTCGGGCTGACGGACCACCGGTTCGACTGGCTGGCCGGGCACCTCGACGCGATCCACCACCTCGGCGGGCAGGTCAACTTCCTCTACCCGTACCACCAGCTGCGCCGCCCCAACGTCGGCGGCACCCGGGAGGTCGTCCGGCTCGCCGGGCACAGCCGGGGCATCCCCGTGCACTACCTCTCCACCCTCGCCGTCCTGGCCGGCTTCGGCGCGGCCGGGGTCCCGAAGGTCACCGAGCGGACCCCGCTCGCCCACCCGGAACGGCTCGGCGTCGGCTACGTCGAGAGCAAGTGGGTCGCCGAACAGCTGCTGCACAACGCGGCCGCCGCCGGCCTGCCGGTCACCGTGCTGCGCACCAACGACGTCACCGGGGACCTCGCGGACGGGGCGATGAACACCGGCACCGAACTGTGCGCGCTGATCGCCTACCTGGCCGACAGCGGTACCTGCCCGGACGTGCAGCTGCTGCTCGACTTCGTCCCCGCCGACCGCTTCTCCCGGGCCGTCGCCCACATCGCCGCCCACGCACCGGCCGCCGGCGAGGTCTACCACCTCACCTCCCCGCGGCCGGGCGTCCTCGCCGACCTCGCCGAGCGGCTGCGGGCGCGCGGCCACCGGATCGCCCCACTGCCGTACGGGGACTGGGTGCGGCGGCTGGTCCGGTTCGCCGCCGGGAACCCGACGCACCCGATCGCACCGTTCGTCCCGCTGTTCGTGGACCGCGCGCCGGGGACGGACCTGTCGATCAGCGAGATGTACTTCCGGCCGACGTTCCCGCTGTTCGAGCGGGCCAACGCGGACGCGGCGCTGGCCGGGAGCGGGATCGAACTGCCTCCGGTGGAGGGCGGGTTGATCGACCACTACCTGGCGGGGCTGGAGCGGGAGGGCTTCCTGCGGGCGGCGTCGCCGTGAGCCGTTCCGAGGGGAGCCGTTCCGAGGGGAGCCTTTCCGACGCGAGCCTCTTCGACGCGCTGGGCGGGCGACTCGGCTCCGGCGAGGGCCCGGTGGCCTTCGGCGGGTCGCTCGGGCCCGGAGAACTGCTGGCGGCGTACCGGCGCGGGCTGTTCCCGCTGCCGGCGGCGGACGTGTACGCGAGCGCGTACAGCGAGGCGCTGTACGGGGACGCCGTCGAGACGGGCGAGGTGGCGCTGCTGCCGGGCGGGACGGACCCGTACGCGCTGGCCTGGTGGTCGCCCGACCCGAGGCCGGTGATCGTGCCCGACGGCGTCCGGCTCGGGAGGCGGCTGGAGCGGCGGTTGCGCAACCGGTCCTCGTGGTGGACGAGCGCGGACCGGGCCTTCGGCCAGGTGCTGGCGGCGTGCGCCGAGGGGCGTCAACCGGTCTGGCTCACGGAGGAGTTGGCGGCGGCGCTGATGAAGCTGCACGGGCTGGGTGCGGCGCACAGCGGCGAGGTGTGGGAGGGGGAGGAGCTGATCGGCGGCGTGTTCGGGGTGGTGGTCGGCCCGGTGCTGAGCCTGGACTCGATGTTCCACCGCCGTCCGGACGCCGCCCGGGTCGCCGTCGCCGACCTCGGGGCGAGGTTCGGCGCGGCGGGCGGGCGGCTGCTCGACGCGCAGTGGGACGGGCCGCACGTGCGGAGCCTCGGGGCGGAACCGATGGCGCGCTCGCGCTACCTCGCCGAGCTCTCGGGCGAGGGCGAGGGCGAGGACACGGACAGGGGCGCGGGCAGGGGCATGGGCGGGGTCGGTGCGCTGGACGGGTCGCCGCTGCCGGCGGCGCGGCTGGGGCGGGGCCCGGTTCGCCCGGCTGATCCCTCCACTCTGACGAACCTCGGATGACCTGCGGTTAAACCTGATCGGTCCGGCTTTTTTGGCCTGTCTTCGACAAACTTATTCCTCGTCAGTAACATGACGCCGCGTGTTCAAGAGTTCCATAGGCAGGGCCGCCGGCCCCGCCGTCCTCACCCTCGTCCTCGCCGGGGCCGCCGCGTGCGGGCCGACCAGCCCCGGTACCTCCCAGGCCGGTGCCGCACCGGCCGCCGCCACCGTCGCCGACCCGGCCGCGACCGCCGCCGGGGGCAGCCCGGCCGCCGCCCCGCCCGCCGGCGGCACCCCGCGCGCCAAGGCGGGCAGCCCCGCCGCCGGCCGTCCGACCCCGAGCAGAACCACCGTCACCGCCGCACCCGTCGGGGACCACCAGGCCGCGATCGGCAGCCCGGGCAAGGACGGTGGCGCCGTCACGGCGGCGGCGAAGAACCTCCAGCTGACGGCCTACGACCCGGCGGGCGGCACGGCCGTGCTGTCGGCGACGGGGCCGGCCGCCCCGGCATCGGCCCCGGCCACGGCTTCGCCCACAGCCTCGGCCACGACCTCGGCCACGACCTCGCCGGGCGCCGTCCCGCCGGCCGCAGTCGCGGCCGCGGCCGTCCAGCCCGGACAGCTGATCGCCAGCCCGCCCACCGCCGCCGCCCCGCAGGGCGCGCTGGTCGCCGTCACCGGCGTCCGGCCCGGCGCGGGCAACGCCATCGCCCTGACCACCCGTCCGGCCACCCTGGCCGAACTCCTCGGCGGCACCGAGGCCGACGGCAACGTCCCCGTCGACCCGCACGGCATCACCGTGACCCCGTTGGTCAAGGACCTCAAGGCGACCGCCGGCCTGACCGGGAACGGCGTCCAGGCCGACGCCTCCGGCACCCTGGAGGTGAACCTCAGGGCCCCCGTCCCGCTGCCCGACGGCGCGAGCCTCGACGCCTCCGGCTCGCTCCAGCTCCACCCCGCCGTCCACTTCGCCTACCACGGCGCGGCGGCCGGCAGCCCGCGTACCGCCTCGATCGGCTTCGACCTCGGCGCCCACGCCCAGTGGAAGGTCACCGGCGACGCCGCCCGCAGCACCGGCGCGGCCCCCGTCCGGGTGCCCTTCGCCAAGCTGCAGGCCAGCCCGGTGCTGACGGTCGCCGGCCTGCCGGTGGTCGTCAACCTCGGCCTCACCTGCTACCTGGAGGTCAGCGCCGACGGCCAGGTCCACCTGGAGGCGGAACAGGACGCCACCGGCACCTGGGCGGTGCGCGCCGACTACACCGGCGGCAAGGGCTGGACCCCGGCCCCGCCCGCCGACGCCCCCGCCGACACCCCGGCCGTCACGTTCGCCGCGACCGCCGCGTCCGGCCCACCGACGAC
>NZ_JBIVVI010000556.1:0-5768 GCF_044757675.1 Kitasatospora sp. NPDC091257 | reverse complement strand
GGTCTCCCCCTCCCCGTAGACCTTGTTCAGGCCGGTGGCTCGGGCGGCCGCCAGGCCGGTGCGGACGGCGGTTGCGGTCGGCGTGGTCACGGGGGGCTCCTTGTGCTCGTGGACTTGTACCTCCATGCTCCGCGACGTGATCATGGTCTTGCGTCGCTCCGCCGGACGGTTGGCCCTACCACCGCTGGGCGTACGGGAGGGCTGGACCCTCCTCCTGCGGTATGACGTGAACCCTGAGGCGGCGGGATGGCCGGAACGGATATCCTTCGTGGCCGAATCCCGGACAGTTCGTCAGATGGCAAGGAAACATGACAACTTCCGGGGCAGGGAACATGCGAAAGAGTGAGCCGGGCGACTAGGCTCAGGGTGGTTTCGCAAGAGCCCGGATGGTGGAACGCAGACACGGGCAGCTTAAAACTGCTTGGCCGCGAGGCCGTGCCGGTTCGAGTCCGGCTCCGGGCACCGACAACCGCGGGGGCGCCGACGGCGTCCCCGCCGGTCGTTGTTCACCGGATCCTCCTCGCGGCGTATCCCGGAATTTTTGCCAAGCCATTACCCTTGTACACGGGCGGTGCAGTGCCGCCACGGAGGGAATGAGCAATGAGAAGCAGCAACCCGGTCTTCTCGCGGGAGGGGTCCTTCACCCGCGACTCCGGCTACGCGGGGTTCGGTACCACCGCGCAGGCCGGGAGCCCGTACGGCCAGAACGCGCACGGTCAGAACCCCTACGCGGGTACGCCCTACGCCCAGCAGCCGCAGGGCCAGGCCCCCATGACCGACGAGCAGCTCTACGAGCTGTACAACGGGCCGTCGGCCGGCCCGGCGGCCACCGGGCGGATGACGCTGGACGACGTGGTCGCCCGCACCGCCATGACGCTGCTGACGCTGGTCGTCGCCGGCGCGGTGGCCTGGTTCGCGCTGCCGTTCGAGAACTTCGGCTTCGCGATCGCCGCCAGCCTGGTGGCCATGGTCGTCGGCCTGGTGGTCTCCTTCAAGCGCAGCGTCAGCCCGCCGCTGATCCTCACCTACGCGGCCCTCCAGGGCTTCGCGATGGGCGCCGTCTCGCACGCCTTCAACACCTGGCTGAACGGCATCGTGATCCAGGCGGTCCTGGGTACGGCGGCGGTCTTCGCGGCGATGCTGTTCGCCTACAAGAGCGGAAAGATCCGGGTCACCGCGCGCTACCAGCGGATCGGCATCGCGATCGCGCTGGGCTTCGTGCTGCTGATGCTGGTCAACATGGTCGCGATGGCCTTCGGCGCCGACATGGGCCTGCGCTCCGGCCCGCTGGGCATCGTGGTCGGCCTGATCGGCATCGGCCTGGGCGCCTTCTTCCTGTCGCTGGACTTCGCGTCGATCGAGGAGGCCATCGCCCAGGGCGCGCCGCAGCGGGAGTCCTGGCGGGCCGCCTTCGGGCTGACCCTGTCGCTGGTCTGGATCTACATGGAGATGCTGCGGCTGATCGCGATCCTGCGCGGCGACGACTGACGGTCCCTTCCTTCGTGAACCACTGCCGCCGGGCCCCGGAGCGACTCGCTCCGGGGCCCGGCGGCTTTTCGCCTAGGCTCGCTGCCATGCATGACGTAGCGCCCCTGGACGTGGATCCCCTGGTCGAAGCCGCCGAGTCCCTGGCGGATCGTTTCCGCTCGCTGCCGCAGAGCAAGCTGCTGGGCGCCGTGCCCGGGTACGGGTCGCGGGCGGCGGCCGCGCTGGAGCTGGCCCGGCGGCTGGTCGCGCTGACGGCGGCGGTGGAGGGCGGCCCGCGGCGGGAGTTCCCGGACGCCGGGGCCTTCGCGGCGGGGGACCAGCTGGCCGTCGCCGCCCACGACCTGGCGGCCGCGCTCGCGGCGCTGCCGGAGGGCGCGGAGGTGGCGCTCCCGGACGGGCCGGTGGCGGCGGCCGAGGTGCTGGCCGGGGCGGTGGCCGCGGTGCGGGAGACGGCGGCGCTCTGCGGCTGAGGCCCCGGGACGCGTACACGCCGAAGGCCGGCCGGGTCGGTAACCCCGTGACCCGGCCGGCCTTCGGTGCGCCGCGCGCTGGTGATCCCGCGATCAGGTGAGCCGGTGTCAGATGCTGGCGACCACCCGGTCGGCGAGCACGTAGACGGCCTCCTCGTCGGTGGAGAAGGTCAGCGAGTACGAGCCGGAGAAGCGCGAGCCGCCGAGCAGTCGGACGTGCTCACCGGCACGGACCGCGTCGATCAGCCGGTAGGCGGCCTCCCGGTCGCCCGGGGCCACGCAGAGGGTGGTGCCGTCGGCGAAGGCGTACACGTCCAGGGTGCCCAGCGGGCCGGGGCGGACGTCGATCAGGGCGACGGCCTCCTCGGCGAGGGCGGCCAGCCGGGTGTCGGTCCATTCCCGGGACGGCGCCTGGCTGGGCACGAAGTCGGGGTGCGAGGGGTGGCGGCGCGGGTCGGGCGCGGCGACCGGGGCCTCCTCGACGGCCTGATCGGCGTCCAGCAGCCCGGCCTCCAGGCCGGTGGCCAGCAGGTCGGCCTCGCGGCGGGCCCGGGCGTCCTTGGTCTCGCCGGCCGGGTGGCCGGGGCGCAGCGGGACGCCGCCCTCGGTGCCGGGCTCGGCCGGGGCGGTGCCGCCCTCGTTGATCAGGTCCTCCAGCGCGGAGCGCAGCGCCTCGCCGAACTCCGGGTCCATCGTCCCGGCGTTGTCGACGGCGTCCTGCGGGCCGGTGGGGCGGGGGAAGAACAGCGGCCACTCGTCGGTGCCGGAGAGCGCGCCGGAGAACGGGGAGTCGAACAGCGGGGCGTCCTCGGCCGCGCGGGCCTCCTGCTCGGCCCAGAACGCCCGGGCCTCGGTGATCTCCCGCTCGCGGTCGGCGGCGAGCGCCTCGGCGACGGCCCGGCGTATCGCGGCCTCGTCCACCGGGGCGGGCTCGGCCGGGGCCGCGGCCTGCGCGTCCAGTCGGCGGGAGAGTCCGCGGAGGTGGAGCAGCACGGCGGTCGACACGGCGATCAGGATCAGCAGCAGGATGGTGTAGACGGCGCTCACGGAACGTACTCCTAGCGAGGAGCGGAACGGGGTTACGTGTCCACACTGCCGCATGCGGGGCTGTTACCGCAGTGGCGAATGTCCAATTCGTCCAGGACTTTCGCTCTTGTCCCCAAATTGTTAGGTAACACCGTTCTACGCAGTGGAGTTGATCCGCTCCGCAGTGTCGATTTCCGGGTCGAAAACGAACGAAAAGAGGGCCGGATCGACCTCGCGGTGTGATTCGGCCCTCAATTACGCTGCGTCACTCCAAATGGGTGGTCCAGACCCTTCGGAGGGTGTCCCGAGGGTCAGCTCAGGCGCTCGACGACCATCGCCATGCCCTGGCCGCCGCCGACGCACATGGTCTCCAGGCCGAACTGCTTGTCGTGCCACTGCAGGGAGTTGATCAGGGTGGTGGTGATCCGGGCGCCGGTCATGCCGAAGGGGTGGCCGATCGCGATCGCGCCGCCGTTGACGTTCAGCTTGTCCAGGTCGACGCCGAGGTCACGGTAGGAGGGGATCACCTGGGCCGCGAAGGCCTCGTTGATCTCGACCAGGTCGATGTCGTCGATGGTCAGGCCGGCCCGCTTGAGCGCCTGCCGGGAGGCCTCGACCGGGCCGTAGCCCATGATCTCGGGGGAGAGCGCGCTGACGCCGGTGGAGACCACCCGGGCGAGCGGGGTGATGCCGAGCTCGCGGGCCTTGGTGTCGGACATGATGACCAGCGCGGCCGCGCCGTCGTTCAGCGGGCAGCAGTTACCGGCCGTCACGGTGCCGTCCGGGCGGAACACCGGCTTCAGGCCGGACACGCCCTCCAGGGTGACGCCGGCGCGCGGGCCGTCGTCCTTGCTGACCACGGTGCCGTCCGGGAGCGTCACCGGGGTGATCTCGCGCTCCCAGAAGCCGGACTCGATGGCGGCCTCGGCGAGGTTCTGCGAGCGGACGCCGAACTCGTCCTGCTCGGCGCGGGTGATGCCCTTGAGCGCGGCCAGGTTCTCGGCGGTCTGGCCCATCGCGATGTAGGCGTCCGGCAGCAGGCCGTCCTCGCGCGGGTCGTGCCACGCGCCGCCGCCCTCCTCCGCACGCTTCTTGGTGCGCGCCTGGGCCTCGTCGAAGACCGGGTTCATGGTGCCCGGCATGCCGTCCGAGGTGCCGTTCACGCTGCGGGAGACGGTCTCCACGCCGGCCGAGACGAACACGTCGCCCTCGCCCGCCCTGATCGCGTGCAGCGCCATCCGCGTGGTCTGCAGCGAGGAGGAGCAGTAGCGGGTGATGGTCGCGCCGGGCAGGTAGTCCATGCCCATCTGGACGGCCACGATGCGGGCCAGGTTGTGGCCCTGCTCGCCGCCGGGCAGGCCGCAGCCCAGCATCAGGTCGTCGATCTGGCGGGGGTCGAGCTGGGGCACCTTGGCCAGGGCGGCCTGGATGACGTGGGCGGTCAGGTCGTCCGGGCGGACGTCCTTGAGCGAGCCCTTGAAGGCCCGGCCGATCGGCGAACGGGCAGCGCTGACGATGACGGCTTCGGGCATGGCGGGCTCCTCGCTGGGTGACGGCGGACCTGGCGTCCGGGAGGAAAGTTACCGCCTGGTAGGTCAGTCGTCACCCGCACCAGCGTGTGAGCTGGCCGACGTATTCCCAGGGGCTCCGCCGGCGCGCGGACCGGCTTCCTTCCCGCTCTCCGGGCCGGTCGGGCCGATCCGCAGCCGGTGCCTCAGCTGGGCCCAGCGGCGGCCCGCGCCCTCCGCCGCCACGGCCGTCACCTCGGTGCCCTCCCGCCCGGCCGCCGCGGCGGCCGCGACCGCGACGGGCAGCACCGCGGCGCCCCGGACGGCCGTGGCCGGGCGGTCCTCCTGGGGCCAGAGCCCCAGCACGGCGCAGACCGAGGGCAGCACGGCCATCGCGGCGGTCGCGTAGCCCTGGGCGGAGGGGTGGTAGCGGTCGGCGGCGAACATCTCGGGGCGCGCGGCGAACTCCGGGCCCAGCAGCGAGCCCAGCGAGACCGTCCGGCCGCCGGCCTCCACCACCGCGATGGTCTGCGCGGCGGCCAGCTGCCGGCTCAGCCGGCGGGCCACCCAGCGCAGCGGCGGCCGCACCGGCTTGATCGTGCCGAGGTCCGGGCAGGTTCCCACGACCACCTCGCAGCCGTTGGCGCGCAGGGCGGCGACGGCCTCGCCGAGCTGGCGGACGGCCAGTTGGGCCGGGCTGTGCCGGGTCACGTCGTTGGCGCCGACCATGATCACGGCGACGTCCGGGCGGTGCGGCAGCGCCTGCTCCAGCTGGCCGGAGAGGTCGGCGGAGCGGCCTCCGGAGCGGGCCACGTTGACCAGCCGGACCGGGCGCTCGGCCACCGAGGCGAGGCCCGCGGCCAGCAGCGCGCCCGGCGTCTCGCCGGAGCGGGCCACGCCGAGGCCGGCGCCGGTGGAGTCGCCGAGGACGGCCAGCACGAGCGGGGGCTGCGGGGCGGCGGAGCGGTCGGCGAAGGCCTCGCCGTAGACGCCGTCGGCCCTGGGCGGGTGGGTCTCCAGGACGCCGATGGCCTGGATCGCGAGTTTGCTCTCGGTCAGCAGCAGGCCGACCAGGCCCACCCCGAGCAGGCCGAGCCCGCCGCCGCCGTACGCCGCCGCGGTGGCGATCCGGCGGGCCACCCGGGCCCGCGAGTGCTGCGCCCCTGGCATCCCGGTGCCCCCTTCCCGTGCTCCTGCCGGCCCCTCCGGGCCACGGCAATGCCTGCACAGCGCTCTTACCCGCGCGGGGGCCGGGAGTACCGGGGGCGCCGGTGGG
>NZ_JBIVVI010000555.1:0-5771 GCF_044757675.1 Kitasatospora sp. NPDC091257 | reverse complement strand
CCCAGGCCCCGCTGCAGGCGCCGAGACCACGGGACGTGGCGCAGCTTGGTAGCGCACTTGACTGGGGGTCAAGGGGTCGCAGGTTCAAATCCTGTCGTCCCGACAGTGATGTCGGAAGGCCGTTGGCCGGGTGAAAGCCCAGGTCGGCGGCCTTTTGCGTGACGCGACGTCAGTGAAACGAGCCGCTCGCGAACGCCCATAAATGATCTTGCTGGGGACCAGCTGGGGACCAGCACCTTCGGGGTAGGCCCTGAGGAGCTGCTCCCGGGACTGGCAGGCCGAAAGCCCAGCTGCCCTCTTCCCGGTCACAATGGCCGCCGGGAAAGTCGCATGAACACCCTCCCCGCCGCATTCCCGTGGTGATTCCGCGCCGCACAGCACCGAACGGGAGAGCGGGAGGCGGATTCCCTCCCGGGCCGCGGAGGAACTCCGGCCCGGTGCCAGGAAACGGGTGCCTGCCATTCCCCGTTCCGGAGTGCATGCCCGCCCGCCGAATCCGGCCTCACCGGTGCGCTCCTGCGCGGTTGTTCACCCTCCACAAGCGGGTGGCACCGGCGGGCGGCCCGGCTGTCGTAGGTCGGCCGTAGGCTTCGCCCATGAGTACGGTGCACGCCAGAGTCTGGCGCTTCACGGTCGAGAAGGGACCCAATGGGCCGGAGGCGGTCCGGGCCGTCGAGGTCGGCCAGGGGCCGATCCCGGTGTCTCTGGCCGCGCTGGTCAACATCAACGCCCTGGCCTGCGACCTGCGCCGCACCGTCGACCAGCGCGTGCGCGACCACGAGATCAGCCTCCTCCTCAGCTACCTGAGCGGGGACACCGGAACGAGGCCACTCGCGGTCGACTGCGGTGCCCTCGACTCCAGCTCCGGGCACATCCGACGCTTCGTCAGCGAGTGCACCGGGCTCGGCGTCATGACCGCCGCCAGCGAGACCCTGTTCGACTGGAAGTCCGGCACGGACGGGCTCAGCAGCTTCGACGTCCTGCCCGACAAGCTCGTGGGCGCCTACGCCAGCACCGGCGTCCGCCCGGACCTGCTCTACGACCTCGCCGCCGGCCCTCTTGCCGGCGAGGCGCGCGGCCGGCGCCGGGACGCCAAGCAGATGCTCCCGGCAGTCAAGGGGACCGCGGACCAGCGAAAGCGCCTGGAGAAGCTCGCCACGTGGTCCGCGGAGCACGGCGACCACGACTACTTCATGAGCTGGGTGTGGCTCGGCACGGGCGGCGTCTACGTCGATATCTTCCTGCCGGAGGACTCCCCGGCCACCGCCGGCCTGAAGACCGGATGGATCGAGAAGCCCGGCAGCCAGCAGCCCTGGCGATTCCGCGTCCCGCGGCCCGAACCCCGCCGGCGGAGCGAGGCGGGCCAGGAGGACGGTCTCGACCAGTCCTTCCTTGTGGACGAATCGGGCACCGACGCGCCGGGTATGACGGTCGCCGATGACTTGGTGCCGACCGCGAGCAGCCGGGACATAGTCCTGAGTGTGAAAGGCCAACTCTCCCCCCTGGAGCAGTTCGAGGCGGACTTCCCCGGCATGGCGGCCAGTGCGGGCGGGACACGGGCTGACCGTGCCCATCGGATGGTCGAGGCGGCGATGGACCGGGCCTTCGGCCGGGAAGAGGATCAGCTGGGCAAGCTCGAAGGTGTGCCGGTGCGCGGGACTTGGGTCCGGGCGGACGCCGTCGGCCCCGCACGCCACGAGGTGCTCGTCGGCGTACTCGGCGAGCGCGTCCCCGTAGACCTCCGGGCCCAGCGCCGCCGCCTTGAGGCAGGGGCGAGCCACCGGCTGGACCTGGTCCTCGAGGGTCGCCTGCTGACGCTCGTGCACCCTGTCGGCGAGCCGCGTCCCAGCTGGGGCCGGATCGCAGAGGATGCCCTGGGGTAGGTGTTGCCTGCGCGATCGACCTGGGCTTTGAGTCGGGCCGCCTCGGCTTGTCGGGCTTGTTGTTGGGCTTCCCTCTCAGTCTGGGCGTCCGCGCGCTTCCTCGCTTCCTCCTCCCGGCGCCGAGCCGTCTGGGGCTTGGCCAACTCGACCTCCACCCGGGCGGCTTCCTTGGCGCGTACGGCCTCCTCGCGTTGGAGGTGTTTTTTCGCCGGCGGCCAGGAGCCCGGCGTGTTCGGCGGAGGGGTCCACCTTTCGCTTCCTGGGACGGGGTTGAGCCGCCAGGGCGGCAGCTCGGTCGGCCGCCTGGTGGGCCCCGCCCTGTGACTGCGCAGCTCGCGCCTGTTGCTTCAAGCGGTACGCCTCGGCGAGGATCGCGGCGTGCCACCTGGTCCACGACAGCGCGGCCCCCGGCGGGGCCGCGCTGCCTGCGTGATATGCCAGCAGTACTACCCGGCTGAGGCCGCCGAGAATTCGCTGCCCCTGGCTGGGTAGGGCATGATCAACCGGTGCGGGGGCACAACGTGGCGCCGCCGCTGGGGAGATGGAGCACTCACTCGTGCGGAAGCGGAGAAGGACTTCCGCCATAGGTCACGACCGGGCGGTTACACAGGCCGCGTACGGCCTCCAGCGGCACGGCGATTCCAGATGCTCGGAGGCTGCCGTGGATGTTGCGCGCGGTCTGTTCGCGGAGCAGCAGCCGGACCCAGGGTGCTGCATCTTCTTCATCGTGTGTCACAAGCCACTTCTACAGCACGGTGGTTGATGACGACATGCCCGCTGCTGCGGGCGGCTGGGCAGTGGGGACCTCCGGTGGATGCCCGTTGAGGCCGCTTACTGGACGAGACGCAGATGGCGCACTGCCGCCTCTGCCGGTGCCGCCGCCGATGAGGTGTGCCGGTCGGCTGACAGGTGCCTGCTGAGGGTCTGGCCGGCTTTCTCGATGGAGCTCTTGTCCGGGTGGAGGTATCGCTGGGTGGTGGTGATGTGGCCGTGTCCGGCGATCTTCTGGAGGACGTGGATGGGGACGCCGGCGTCGGCGAGCCAGGTGAGGCCGGTGTGCCGGAGGTCGTGTCGGCGTAGGTACTCGTAGCCGAGGCTGACGACGACTTCGTCCCAGTGGGTGGCGTCGCGCAGGATGGCGGTGGTGATGCGGCCGCCGCGTGGTCCGGTGAAGAGGCGGGCCATGGGGTCGTTGCCGACGACGTTCATGCGCCAGTTCACGAGGTCGCGGATCTCTTCGATGACGGGGACGGTGCGGCGCCGTTTGCCCTTGGTGCCTTTGTCGATGAGGCCGCCGGGGCCGGTGGTGGTCTGGCGGCACAGGTCCCAGGTCCAGTCGAAGCGGTTGATGTCCTTGACGCGGACGCCGGAGACTTCGCCGATGCGGGCGGCGGTGCAGGCGGCGAAGCGGACGATGTCGCCCCAGCCGCGGTAGTGGTTGTGGGAGCGCTCGACCAGGGCGTTGGCGAGCTCGTCGAGGGCGTCCCAGTCGGCGAGGGCGAGGGAGCGGGGGTCGTCGAGTTCGTCCTCGGCTTTCTTGTAGAGGCGTTGCCAGCCGCTCATGCGTGAGGGGTTGAAGTCGATGAGGCCGTCGCGGACGGCTTGCTCCATGATGCGCACGAGCGGGGCGAGGCTGTTCTTGACGGAGGAGATGCTGAGTCCGTCGGCGATCCAGGAGTGGAGGGCCCGGTCGGTGATGCCGTTGGTGATGCTGGTGACGGGTATGTGGCCGAGGACCGGGGTGACGCGCAGCTTCCAGCCGGCGGTGTAGGGGTCGAGGGTGGTGGTCTCCAGGCCGCGCATCGCCAAGTCCCAGTTCTCGTCGCCGTACTCGGCGAGGGTCATGGCGAGGGTCTTGGGGGTGATGCCGCGTGCTGCGGCCCGCTGCATGCGGGCGATCCAGGCCTCGGCTTCGGGCTCTGTGGGGACGGAGGAGGAAGCCGACTTGCGGCCGCCGCCGTTGGGTTCGGTCCAGCGCACGCGGGCGCGGTAGCGGAACTGCGGGCTGCGGTCGGGGCGGTGCTCGATGTCGTCGGTGAGGTCGACACCCATGGGGATGAGCGGGGTGTGGTCGGGCATTCAGGCTGCCTCGGATGGGTCGGTGCGCTTTTGGGCGAGCCACAGCTGGGTGTCGGGGATGCTGTAGAGGTAGAGCCGGGGCGCGATCTGGATGAAGGGCGGGCCTTGCGGGGGAGTGGCGGAGCGCCAGCGCCGCAGGGTCGAGGGGTCGACCTTCAACAGCGCGGCGAGTTCCTCGGTCGAGTACCAGCCGCTGTGCAGGAGGTCGAACTCCGCTGCCGGATCGGCCTGGTGCGCGGGGCCGGCGGGGGTCGGGGGCGGAACCGAAAGGCGGCTTGCGGCGGGAACGTGGGGTCGAATGCGCATGGTCTCCCTCTGATGGGGCGGTGGAGCCGCTCGGGCTCGGCCTGGCACGCCCACACTCACCTGTCCGCCTGGATGGGCGGAACAGGGTTTGGCGTGCTGAACGGGGCAGACCGTACGCACGGGGCGTTCTTCGAAGCGCGTCGAGATCGGGCGGGCATGCCGGGTGGAAGGCGACCTGACGTCTGCGACCGCTGACGAGGGCCTGCTGCAGCGGGGAGTCCGTGCAGGTCAGCCCGGGCTGAGGGCGCGATCCTCGGTGCCGGCCGCGATGCAGGCCGTAAATGGCGTTCTTGCCTGGTGGGTCGCGGCCCGACTGCCGCGTGATGGCCCGGAGTACCCTGAAAGTGACGGCAGACGCGGGACGGCAGCTACGGTCTGTGACGAACGTAAGGAGTCCAGGGTCGTCAGCCCCCTACTTCGCGCCGAGCTAACTCAAGAGCTGCGGACTTTTAATCCGTAGGTTCAGGGTTCGAGCCCCTGATGCCCCACCGGACTGAGGCCAGGTCAGGAACTCTCTGACCTGGCCTTTTCCATGTCCGCCCAAGCCTCACCGGTTGAAGCCCCGGCGCGGGGGTGCCGGAAATGCCTGACTCGTCCCCCGGTGCGGGGATGGGGCGGGGATAGCGCCCCCGAACTTCCCCTTCCGAGCCCCTTTCCACCCACGTGCACGACCGTCCACGCGGTGCCAATCACGCTCGCGAACTCACCCTTCGTAGGCGTTGGGTGGCCGATTCCTCGGAACCGCGCAGCAAGGCGATCCCGTGTACCGGCCAGCTCCTTAGCCCGTCTCGCCCTCGGGAGTGACCGGCCGCACCGCTTGCCCGTCGTGGACCAGCCAGGCGACCTGCTTGTCCTCTCCCCACCGGCAGTGAGCGATCCACGGCATCGTCGGCGCCGGCCGACGGACGGTAGTCACCAGCCCGGACCGCCACGCGCCCTCGATCCTGATCCAGGCCAGTTGCCAACGCTCCTGATCTCCCGGGGCTGTGCCCGGTGGCGGCGCGAGTTCGCGCGGAACCGCTACGGCATCGCGCCACCGACCGAAGAATGGTGCGCCCGCCGGCGCCGCTTCACCGGGATCCGGCACCGGGTGGATAGTCGCATCCGAAAACACGAACCAGCCCCACCCGCGGTCGGGGTCGGGGCTCCACATCACGTGGACGACCCACAGCGGGCTGCCCGGCGGTCGGCGCCAGACGGTCAGCATGGCCGGCTGCCAGCGTCCCTCTCGGTGGATCTCGATCAGCCGCCACCGCCTGTGGTCGCGACTGGCCCCCGGCAGCGTCATCAGGGCCCCGGGTGCGACCTCGGCGTCGCTCTGCTGAGCCGAGATAACGGCCGGGACGGGGAGGTCGGTGGACGTCATGGTTCCATTATTCGAGCACATGTTCGAGTGACCAAACGTCAAGGTCGGGGGTTGCGAAATTTGATAACGATTTGATCTCGGATAGGGGTGGGACTTTTGCTCTGGGTTGCATCTGCGCAGTTCAGAGCTTCAAGGGG
>NZ_JBIVVI010000554.1:0-5783 GCF_044757675.1 Kitasatospora sp. NPDC091257 | reverse complement strand
GGGTGGACACCGGCTTCCCCACCCCCCGCCCGATCGAGGTGATCGCCCACTCCCCCGTGGTCTGCGACGGCCGCCGCTCCCACTCCGACACCGCCTACTGCACCGTGCCGGGCGGCGCCGGGGTGTTCGCCACCGGGACGATGCGCTGGGTCGAGGCGCTGGACGCCCGCGGCCCCGGCGGCGGCAGGGCCGACCACGGCATCGACGCGCACGCCGGGGACCTGGTCCGCCAGGTCACCGAGAACGTCCTGCGCGCCTTCGCCGCCGGCCCGGCCGGCCGGGCCCGCCCGGCCCAGGACAACCTCGCCGCCGTCTACGGCACGGCGTAGCGGGGGCGGCTCAGCCGGTGGACGCTCCGGTCGCAGGGGCGGCCTGCGGCGGAGCGGCGCTGTCGGCGCCGCAGCCGGTCAGCGTGGCCAGTGCGAGGACCAGGGCGGTGACGGGCAGGGCGGTGCTGCGACGAATCGTCAAGGAGGGCTCCGGGTCGGCGTTCGGAAAGGGCGGCGGCAGCCTCCCACATCGGCCCATCGCGGTCGAACGGGTTTCCGCCCCGGCCGGGGCGGGAGCAGGCCGACACGCCGGATAGACTCGCACGGTCCCATCCGGAGCAGGCACGAGGGAAACAGAACATGGTCGAGGCCTCCCCCAAGGTCGTTGTGGTCGTCCCCACGTACAACGAGCGGGAGAACCTCCCGGTCCTCGCGGGCATGCTCGCGGAGCTTCCGGTGCCCAACCTGCACCTGCTGGTGGTCGACGACAACTCCCCCGACGGCACTGGCGAGATCGCCGACAAGCTGGCCGCGGACTCCGGCGGCACCGTGGGCGTGCTGCACCGCACCGAGAAGGACGGCCTCGGCCGCGCCTACCTGGCCGGCATGGCCAAGGCCCTGGACGAGGGCGCCGACGTGGTGGTGCAGATGGACGCCGACCTGTCCCACCCGGCCTCGGTGATACCCGTGATGGTCGAGACGCTGCTCGCCGACGACACCGCCGTGGTGCTGGGCTCGCGCTACGTCCCCGGCGGCTCGACCGCCGAGGAGTGGCCCTGGCACCGCAAGGCGCTGTCCGCCTGGGCGAACTTCTACGTCAACGCGATCCTGAGCCTCGGGGTCAGGGACGCCACCGCCGGGTTCAAGGCCTGGCGCGCGAGCGCCCTGCGCGCCATCGACCTGCCGACCGTGCAGAGCAACGGCTACTCGTTCCAGGTCGAGATGAACTACCGGGTCGTCAAGCAGGGCCTGTCGATCCGCGAGGTGCCGATCCGTTTCGAGGAGCGGATCGAGGGCGCCTCGAAGATGAGCATGGGCGTGCAGGTCGAGTCCGCGCTGGCCCCCTGGAAGCTGCGCTTCAACCGCGACAGCTAGCGGTCACCGGCGCCGCGCCGGCGCGGCCCGATGCGGGCGTACGGGTGCCGGAGCGCCCCGGGAGCGGTGTGAACGGCGGATGCGGGGAAAGAAGGGCGACATGGCCCTTCTCCCGGAGTCCCTCGCGGACCTGGTCCGCCGCAGCACCCGAGAACCCTTCGTGGTCCAGACCGTCCGGGCCACCGTGGCGGCCACCATCGCCTACGCGGTGGCGACGCAGCTGAGCAGCGAGCCCGCCCCGCTGACGGCGCCGCTGACCGCGCTGCTGGTCGTCCAGGTCACCGTCTACTCGACGCTGAAGACCAGCATCCGCCGGGTCAACTCGGTGGTGGTCGGGGTGCTGATCGCGATCGGGTTCAGCGCCGTGGTCGGGCTCTCCTGGTGGAGCCTCGGGCTGATCATCCTGGCCTCGCTGGTCGTCGGCCGGTTCGTCCGGGTCGAGGAGTTCGTCCAGGAGGTCGCGATCAGCGCGATGCTGATCCTGGGCGTGACCAAACTGGCCTCGCAGGCCTGGGACCGGGTGCTGGAGACGCTCATCGGCGCCGCCGTCGGCCTGCTGTTCAACCTGCTGTTCGCGCCGCCGGTCTGGGTGGACACCGCCGGGGAGTCGATCGAGGACCTCGCCCGGCGGGCCCGCCAGCTGCTCCTGGACATCTCCGAGGAACTGGGCCGCCCCACCCCGGTGGCCCGGGCCGCCGAACGGCTGCACGAGGCCCGGCGGCTGGACCAGGCGATCGCCGACGTGGACGCGGCGCTGCGCCAGGCGGAGGACAGCCTGCGCTTCAACCCGCGGATCAGCGAGGGGCTGCTGTCCCGGCTGGTGCTGCGCACCGGGCTGGACACCCTGGAGATCTGCGTCGTGGTGATCCGGGTGCTGGCCCGCTCGCTGACCGACCTGGCCAAGCGGCGCGCGCCCGGCGAACGGCTCTTCCCGCCGGACGTCGCGTCGGGGCTGGAGGAGCTGCTGGCGCACGTGGGCGACGCGATGGTCAGCTACGCGGTGCTGGTGACCACGCAGGTGAGCCGCAACGCCGAAGAGGCCGAGGGCAGGCTGACCGCCGAGCTGGCGGCGGCCTGGGCCTGCCGGGAGAACGTCGCCCAGGTGCTGCTGCGCAAGGTCCAGGAGCACCCGGAGGCCTGGCAGTTGCACGGTTCGATACTGGCCGAGGTGGACCGCATCCTGGACGAGATGGACCTGGAGCACCGCAGCCGGCGGCTGATGGAGGAGCTGGACCGGGCCTCGGTGGCGAACCGGGAGCGGTTCTCCCGCTACGCCGCGCTGCGCCGTCTGCTGCGCGGCGAGCGGGCCCGCGGCGGCCGGTCCGCCACGGCGGAGCGCCCGGCGGCGTAGGGCGCTCCGCCGTGGCGGACACGCCCCGGCCGGGCGCCGTTCGCCACGGGCCGCGGGCCGCGGGCCGCGGGCCGCGGTCACGGGGCCGCGGTCAGGGCATCAGCCAGGGCTGCTGCGGCAGCGGGTGGCCGGTCTCCAGGTAGGTCTTGAGGTTGGCGAGCACCGCCGACCAGCCCTGTTCGGCGTCCGCCCGGGCGGCCTCGTCGGCGAGGTCCACGTGGGTGACGGTGAGCCGGGTGAGGTCCTGCCAGCCCTGGAGCTCGAAGGTGACCCGGGAGGGGAAGGCGGCGTGCTGCTCCTGCGGGCCGGCCCAGGTGGTGACCAGCAGGTGCGGGCGGTCGACCGCCTCGACGGTGCCGATGACGTCGGCGGTCCCGGAGCCGTCGGTCCGCTGGTGTTCCCAGGGCGCGCCGAGCAGCCAGGTGGAGACGTTGCGGTGGCCCCAGTAGAGGCCGGACTCGTCGGCGTTGGTGAGCGCGTGCCAGACCCGCTCGGGGGCGGCCCGCAGGTAGGTGATGCCGCGGTGGCTGAAGGCGGTCACGGCCTCACCCCTGCGCCGCGTCGAGCAGCGGCTGGATCTCGATCTTCTGCATCCGCAGCATGGCCGCGAAGACGCGGTCCGCCGTGGCCCGGTCCTCGCCCGCGACCAGGTCGAGCAGCACCCGGGGGGTGATCTGCCAGGAGAGGCCGTAGCGGTCCTTGAGCCAGCCGCACGGACCCGGCTGACCGCCGTCCGCGGTGAGCTCCGCCCAGAGCCGGTCGACCTCCTGCTGGTCCTCGCACTCCACCTGGAGCGAGATCGCCTCGGTGAAGTGGAACGCCGGACCGCCGTTGAGGGCCGTGTACTCGCGGCCGGCGAGCTCGAACTCGACGGTCATCACCGAGCCCGCCGGGCCGGGGCCGGTCTCGCCGTACCGGGTGGTCCTGGTGACCCGGGAGTCCGGGAACAGGGTGGTGTAGAAGGCGGCGGCCTCTTCGGCCCGGTCGTCGAACCAGAGGAAGGTGGTGATCTTCTGCATGCGCCCGACGGTAACGGCGGGCTCCGGCACGGCGGCCGAGCCACGGCCGGGGGTCACCGGATCGGCGCCCCCGGCCGGGCCGGCCGGGGCTCAGTGCACCCAGCCCGCGTAGCGCTGGACGAAGCGCTGACCGGTGTGGGCGGTCACGACGACGTCGTAGCGGCCCTGCTTGTCCAGCGGCCAGGCCAGGTCGGCCTGCTTGCCGGGCTTGACCTGGACGGTCTGCGCGGTGCCCGCGAAGTCGTTGGGCGCGGCGGTGAAGGCCACGTCGGTCATCCCGTCGTTGGCCACCTGGAGGGTGAGCCTGCGGTTGCCGCGCAGGTCGGCGGTGACGATCGGCACGCCGATGTCGTTCTGGCCGTCCTGGCCGTCGCGCACCACGGTGCCGGCGAAGCGTCGGACGAAGCCGTCCGGGCCGTGCACGGTGAAGTCGTAGCGGCCGCCGGTGGCGGCGGCGTCCCAGACGTACCGGGCGGTGGCTCCGGGAGCGACGGTGTACGGGGTGCCGGCGAAGGGGAGCAGGATGTTCGGGTAGACGGTGTACGGGAAGGCCACCGAGCCGTCGTTGCTCATCGTGCAGGTGACCCTGCCGGTCTTCCGGTCCACCTCGACGTCGGCCCACGGCTGGTACGGAAGCGGCCGGTGCGGGCGTTCGCCGCGCTCCTGGACCGGCATCGCCTGGGCGCCGACCGCCGGCAGCGCGACGCCCGGCAGCTTGGTGCCCGCGTCGGCCCTGGCCATCAGCGCCTTGGTGTCGGGCAGCGCCGGGATCGAGTGCTCGGGGGCGGCGAAGTCGAAGCAGCTGGTGAGGTCGCCGCAGACGGCCCGGCGCCAGGCCGAGATGTTGGGCTCGGCCACCCCGGTGACCAGCTCCATGAAGCGCAGCACCGACGTGTGGTCGAAGACCTGGGAGTTGACCCAGCCGCCGCGCGACCAGGGCGAGATCACCCAGAGCGGCACCCGGTTGCCGAGGCCGATGGCCCGTCCCTGGGTGAACTCCTCGGGGGTGCCGGGCTCGGGGGTGGGCGGGACCATGTGGTCGAAGTAGCCGTCGTTCTCGTCGTACATCACCAGGAAGACCGTGTGCTGCCAGACCTCCGGGTTGGACATCAGCGACTGCAGGGCCTGGTCGACCCAGTGGGCGCCGTAGGCCGGACCGGCCTCCGGGTGCTCGGAGAACAGGTAGGGCGCGACCAGCCAGGAGACGGTCGGCAGGGTGCCGTCCTTGCAGTGGCGGTCGAAGTCGGCGGGGTCGAACTTCGTCATCGCGTTGACGTACCGCGGGTCGTCGTGCGGGAACTCGTGGAACTGCTTGAAGTAGGAGAGCGCGTTGTCGTCGTAGTCGCCGGTGCGGTCGTCCTTGCTGGGGTTGTGGTAGACGCGCCAGCTGACGCCGGCCGCCTCCAGGCGCTCGGCGTAGGTGGTCCAGTCGGCGACGGGGTTGTCGGTGACCGGGGTGTTGTCGATCCACGGGCCGGTGGTGCCGTCCCGGCCGGGGCCGGCGGTACCGGTCCACAGGTAGAGGCGGTTGGGGTCGGTGGGGCCGGCCAGCGAGGTGAAGTAGGCGTCGCAGACGGTGAACGCGTCGGCCAGGGCGTACTGGTAGGGGATGTCGTCGCGGGTGAAGTAGCCCATGGTGCGCTCGCCCTTGGCGGCGATCCACTTGTTCATCGCACCGTTGTTGATGGCCTGGTGGCCGGTGGCCCAGTCGTGCGGGAGGCCGCCGGCGTTCTGGGCGTTGTACTTGGCGGTGTCCATCCGGTAGGGCAGCATCGCGCCGCCGTCGCTGCGCCGGCTGTCGGGCTGGCGGAAGACGTCGGTGCCGTCCGGGAACTGGAGCGCCTGCTTGTCGCCGAAGCCGCGGACGCCGGCCAGGGTGCCGAAGTAGTGGTCGAAGGAACGGTTCTCCTGCATCAGGACGACGACGTGCTTGACGTCCTTGATGGTCCCGGTGAGCGGGGCGGCGGGCTTGGCACCGGCGGCGGTGGCGGGGGCCGGGGCCGGGGCGGCGGCGGCCTGGGTGGCCGCCAGACCGGTCAGGGCGGTGGC
>NZ_JBIVVI010000553.1:0-5784 GCF_044757675.1 Kitasatospora sp. NPDC091257 | reverse complement strand
CATCCTCCCCCTCCGATCGGGGAACGGTGCCCTACGGTGCTGGTCATGGTCCGACGTATCGGCAGAGGCGGCCGCAAGGGGCAGACCCACGCCGCCGCCCCCGACCTCCGCTCGTACGACACTCCACCCGCCGCGCCGGTCACCGTGACTCGAGCGGACCAAATGGCAGAGGTCGTGCCCGCACAGCAGCCCCGCTCCAGCGCCAAAGCACCCGACACCACCCGTTTGTCTGCGCGGTGTGCGGCTATCCCATCACAGAGTCGCCCACCCTGTTCAGCAACGTGCGCGGTACCCGGGGCAAGCCCGTCCACAAGGTGTGTGACCCAAGCGCAACCAGCACACGGCCGCTGCAGTCTCCCTGGCAACTCGGCCAGACGCCGTTGCCGCCATCAGCGGTGCACGCTCTGGCCACCGGATGGGCAGATCCCGGCGCCGGCTGGCTCGGCTTCCCCTGCTCCAGATGCGGGGCCCTTCCGGAGGAACGGTGCATCGTTCGCTACAGCGACGGATCGACCGGTGCGGTCAAGACTCCGCACCCGGAGCGCTCTACTGCTGCCCGCCGGGCAGCCCTACCCCGGTAGGCCATATCTGATGAAGGGCCTCAGATGGTCGGCAGAAGCGGATGAGGCGGACAGCCCAGCCGGCAATCGATGACAAAGTAATCTGCTCTTATTGGGCGTAGTGCCGCGAAAGCAGGCATGAATGAAAGCCTTATATAAGAACAAGATCAACAAAACGCCCACTAAGATCCACGGCTCTCAAATCAGGCCCTGGCGGATCGCGTAGGCAACGGCATGAGTCCGGTTGTGCAACCCGTACCGGACGACCACACCGTGCAGAAGAGCTTTGACGGTCCGCTCTGAGAAGCCGATTCGTCGGGCGATTGCTGCGGTGTCGTAACCCTGAGCCACCAGCTCCAGGATCTCCGCCTCCCTTTTGGTGAGGCCACCGATGGTCAGACCATGTTGGTTGAGAACCCGCTGCTGCAACTGTCCCACCTGGCCAAGTAGGCGTCCCAGCAGATCACCGGGAACGGCACCCTCCCCGTTGGCCACGGAGACGATAGTCGACACGAGATGTTCGGAGGTGAGAACGTCCCGGTAGAGTAGTGCGCGGACTCCACAGGATGCGGCAACCATCAGATCGGCTTCTTCGATGTGTCCGATGAGGAGTGTCGTCGAAGAGCCAGAGCTCGAGTAATGCAGCTGGCGCAGCGTCTTCAGGATCGGTTCACTCAGAGTCTCGGCCACGACAAGGTTGACAACCGGCTGTTCGCTTTCGCCGGCAGTGTCGTCATCGGCCGTAAGTAGCTGGATCTCTGGCCGTACCCGGAGATAGCTCACCACGCCAGCTTCCAAGAGCGGGTCCTCAGCATGAACACTTACCGTGATTCGATCCACCGTGGACTACCTGATTCCTTTCAGAGTGAGCGCTTGATCCATTGGACAGCGGATTTGAAGTAGGGATCACCGGCTCGAAAACGCCAAGATGAGAACATCTCCCTCACCCGGACGGACAGGTTGAATCGTGGCCTTGCAGTTCCATGCGAGATTTCCAGAAAGCCGCGCCGGCCCGGGCGATGCTAGAGCGGAAGGCGCTCGCGGACGTATCGTTCCACCGGGTCGGCAAGGAGGCCGTGGCCAGGATCTGGTCTTGCGGGCCTGGCGCTGCCCGTCTGGTCATGGCAGGACGATCGATCACGAAGGTGCATGCCACGATCGCTGGATGATCACCCCTTCGTGGGAAAACTTCTTACCAGACCAAATGGAGAGTCAAATGGTGAGTTTCTGATTTGTTCTTCGGATCAAGTTTGACTTGAATATCGCACGACCCATTTGTCGGGATGCAAACCGTTGACGCAGATGCTGCCGACGGCCGCGCCAGGGGCGATGACGATGCCGAATTTCCCGAAGAAATAGACTCGAGCGAGGGTGGGGAATTCGATGACATAACAGAAAATGGCATCAGGGGACCCCATGGCCGCATCAACGGCTGTGGAATCGGGGGAACCGATAGCTGCCCCACCGACTGCTCTGGAAGTGCTGCTGTGGTCAGCACGGCGGCAGCAGTCAGGGTGGCTGCGAGAGTGCCGGATCGAATGCGCATATTCTCTCCTGAATTTCCGTCGGCAAGAGTGCAAATCGTATAACATGCTGGCCTGAGACGGAGCGCGGCTACCTCTCCTTCATCGAATTCGATTGGGGAAAATCCGGGGCTGCTAAACTTGAACCCTTGATGTCGTCCAGACAGGTGTCGCAGTGCCTACCCGACAGCTGATCACCCGCCTGGTAGCCATTGCGCTGCGAGAGACGCGCGTGGAAGCTTCCCCGCCAACGCCGAGAGGACTTTGTGGATCCGGCCGCAAGTCGACTTCGAAAGGGCGTTGACAATCACCGCTCTCCGAATTGGCTCTCATCAACCAAGCGGCCCATCTTGCGGTACTCGGCTTCGACCGCGGCGAACAGGTCGGACGTGGTAATGGGGTGCCCAGTACGAGCAGACCGGTATGCGGCGGTGAGTGCGCATGACCGGATATTTCCTCCGGTCAGCTCGAAGGCTGAGGCAACTAGCTGAAGATCTAGATCAAGGTCGCGCGGCGGAGCGGAGCCCAAGCAAAGATCCCAAAGTTTGGATCGCTCGGCGACCCCCGGGCTTGGAAAATGGATGATCCCGTCCAGGCGGCGCAAGAACGCTTGATCAACATTGCCACGAAGGTTTGTTGCCAGCACCGCAATTCCATCGAAGGTTTCCAGGCGCTGCAACAGATAGGCGGCTTCGATGTTCGCGTAGCGATCGTGCGCATCGGAAATCGGTGAGCGTGTGCCAAAAAGCGCGTCGGCTTCGTCGAAAAAGAGCATTCCACGTACTTCTGCGGCTGCGGTGAAGATCCGTTCAAGGTTCTTCTCCGTCTCGCCGATATACTTGTCCACCACGGTGGCGAGATTCACCACATACAGGTCGACGCCCGTCCCGGATGCCAGCACCTCGGCGGCCAGTGTCTTGCCGGTGCCGGACTCGCCGGTGAACAGTGCCACCACCTTTCTGCCGCGGCCGTGCGCCGGGCGCAGCCGCCAGTCGCTCAGTACGGTGTCGCGGTGACGGATCCTGTCAGCCAGTTCGTGCAGTTGCTGCTTGGGCAGGTCAGCCAGTACCAGGTCGTCCCAGGTTGCGGACGGCTCGATTCGGCACGCAAGGCGCTCCAGATCTGCGGAGTTGTGCAGACGGGCGGTCCGGCAGAGTTGGTTGACCATCAATGGGTTTTGTTCAAAAGCTGCTTGGGCACTGGCAGCCGTGACGGTGGTGCGGATCTGATGAGGAGCCAGCCGGTAGAGGGACAGGGCTGTCGAGTCGGCGAGTGTGCCGTGAGGCTCACCCAGTTCCGCCTTCCACCATTGGCTATAATCGTGTTGTCCACTCGGGGCCAACGCAGCCACCAGCGGCATCGGATCGGACCAGCGTGCATCCCAGGTACTGGAGCCGGTGAGTACGACAGGCATTGCCAGGTCGTTCAGGTCGCGTAGCACCTCCGCCCGTTCTGCCGCCGCGACCGGCAGGCGTTCGAGCGGGCCGATGACCAGACCTGTCCCACGAAGGCGCGCTTCCCTGGCGGCGCTATCCAGCACAAGCTGGATGTCTACTGGGGCAGGGACCTTGGAGAGGTCAACAATCACTACCTCACCTGTGTTGCCACGGTCGCGGGCTACGGCAGTCGTGATTGTGGCAGCAACCTCAGTCACCGGACTGTCCGGCGTCCCGCGCAGGTAGACGAGGCGGCCGTCGATGGTGCTGGGGATGAGGAGAGCAGCGAGCCGGTCCGCCTCGGCCTTCGCCTGGGTACCCACCGGCAAGTTCGGGCAGGTCAGACATCGAGCGATGCCATGCAGTCGATTGTCGAGCCGGTCGTCGCCCAGTAGATGGCCGACGACCCTTTCCTCCAGGCGGAGGCTGCGGGCTAGAAGTGGTTGGTCGTCGTCCTCGATGGTGAGCAGCTTGTAGTCCAGCAGAGGTGATCCTGGACTGAGGCGTGTGCGAAATTCGGCACCCATGAGCGTTGCCCCGCACAACTCCAGGGCGAGGCCGACGGAGGCCCAGCGGCGGCTGATATCGTCGTGCAGGTAACCGTAGAACCGACCGAAGCGGGGGTCGATCTCAGGTGCGAAGGCGATCAGTAGCAGCTCGGTATCCAGCGCTGACAGCCTGCAGTTCTTGGCCAGACCTCTTATCCGTACGTGGACACCGCTGGCCTCGATGCGGTTTGCCATAGCATTTGCCGTCGCCAGCGATCTCTTGATTTCATTCGTCAGACCGTCGCCAATGGGTTCCTCATCTTCTCCGTCATGGTGCGAATCCAGGTCGAAGGTGGGAGATGCGCCGAGCAATCGAATGATTGTTTGCTCAGTAACATAAAGCCCTCGATATGGGTTGCCGGTGCCTTCCGGGGAGGTCCGGAGGCGCTCGAACAATGCACGCCTCACGCGTTGCTCTACTACATGCAGCCGAGCCAGGAGGTAGGACATTTCCGTTGCGTCCTCATCACTCGTTGCGGCAATAATTGGCGAATTAAAGATCGTTTCTCTCCTGTCAGGATTCAATGACCGTATTGTGCGAATCACCGAGGTCGCTGGAATCATGCCCCAGCACTACAAGCTTGCCTTCTATGGCTCGCCGGACGGTGTGGAAATTCCCTTGCATCGAGGCTGCGGAGCGAGGCATCGAAGGACATATCATCAATTCGACCACCCGGCGGTGCCGGCCAAGGAGATTCGATGACTCGACGCCTCGGCGGGCGATGTGGACGATGATCTGACGTCGTCGAAGGTAGGAATGGATGAAGCGGCGGTGCCTGGCTCTCGTGGGCGGCGGCGCCCGGGATCGCGAGCGACAGGGATAAACCGGTATGCTCCATGAGCAAGTAGATCTTTGAGCCGTACTTGCCCCGATCGACAGGATTCGGACCCGTCAATTCCCCCTCTTCAGGGCGCGCATGTTGACCGAGTCGACTGCGCAACGGGATCAGTCGAGCTCACCGCGGCTGCCGAGTCCGTCCAGAACGACCTGGTGGAGCTTCGCCCGGCCCCGGGCCTTGCTCCACTCGGTGAAGCGCTGGTGAGCCGTCAGGCCGGACGGCCCGAAGCACGGTGGCAACTTGGCCCACGTGCACCCCGATGTCGCCACGAAAACGATCGCCGTAAGCACCTCGCGATCCCCGTACCGACGCTGACCGCCACTCTGTGGACGTGTAGGCGTGGCTGGTACCACCAACCGGAATGGCGCCCACGACTCGTCCGGCACCAGACGCTCCACGATCACCACCCGCGAAGCCTGTCCAGCTATCCAAATGAGATGACCTCATAGCCCCGAATTGGCGCGACGACCTGTCAGCTTCACCGGGCGTCGGAGTACCGCGGAGGCCGGGCGCTGGATCCTCCTGGCCCGGCCGGCAGTAGACACTGGTCTGAAGGATCGGCCCGCTGATAGGCGTGCGCTATGGGCGAGCCTGGTGATGCTGGCCCTGCTCGGCACCTCCCGTCGGCACATCATGGGATCATCGATCGCCACAGCCCCGCGCCGGGACTCACTGACAACGCCGAGGTCCACGAAGCACTATCGGTCGTAACGGCACGCCGTCACGGCCGTCTTGAACAAACCCTGCACTGTCCGGCGGCCTCGCGCGGCCGTGGCGGACATTCCGAGGCGGCCGAGGCACCCTGGGCGGGTAGACGGCGGGTGCTCGTCAGGGAGGGAGCGGTCAGCGAGGCGGGCCCATCCGAGTTGGACCGAGGG
>NZ_JBIVVI010000552.1:0-5785 GCF_044757675.1 Kitasatospora sp. NPDC091257 | reverse complement strand
TGGTCGGCGCGGGGGCGGCCGGGGCGGGAGCGGGACTCTCGCCCGTGCCCGGCACGGCCGGCGGGGGCGGGAGCGCCGCCGAGGCGGACGGCTGTCCGGCGAGCGGGCTGCCGGCCTCCACGAACGCGGCGGCGTCCGACCGGGCGGGGCCGTCCGTGGGCCCGGCGACGGCGGCGGTGTCCTGCGGCGCGCCGTTCCGGTCGGACCGGACGACCGCCGCCCCGGCGGCCCCGGCCATGCAGAGCAGGGTCAGGGCCGTCACCCCGGCCAGCGCCCGCAGGCGGCGCCCGACCCGCGGGGCGCGTCCGGCCTGCGGGGCGTGTCCGGTCCGCGGGGCGTGTCCGGCCTGCGGGGCACGTGCCGCGACCGGCCGGGGCCGGGTCCCACTCCCTGTCCAGGACGGGGACGGGCCCGGCGACGGCGCCGCCTCCACCGCGGTGAGGGCGCGGCGTGCGGCGGTGGCCATCGTCGCCGCGTCGGGCCAGCGCTCACCGGGTTCCTTGGCCATCGCCCGCTCGACCAGCGCCCACACCGGCGCGGGCACCTCCCCGGGAAGCGGCGGCACGGGCTCCGTCAGGTGCTTGAGGATCACCTCGAGGGCGGTCTCCCCCTCGTACGGGAGCCGGCCGGCGAGACACTCGTAGAGGACCACGCCGAGCGCGTAGAGGTCGGCCGAGGCGGTGACCGTCCCGGTGGAGGCCTGTTCCGGCGCCTGGTAGGCGGCGGTACCCAGCACCATCCCCGGGACGGTCGTCCGGGCGTCGCAGTCGGGCCGGGCGATGCCGAAGTCCGCAATCACCGTCCGGTCGCCACGGACCATCAGGTTGGCCGGTTTGATGTCCCGGTGGACCACCCCGGACTCGTGCGCGGCCTCCAGCGCCTCCAGCACCTGCAGGGCCAGCTCCAGGGCCTCCGCCACCGGCAGGGCTCCGCGGCGCTCCAGGACGGCGCTCAGCGGTTGCCCTTCGATCAGCTCCATGACCAGGTAGCCGACCGGGCGCCGACCGTTCGCGGCGCCGGCCCCGGCGTCAGGCCCGTGGTCGGGCCCGTGGTCGTCGCCGAGCCCGCGGTCGTGGTCGTGGCCGGGCCCGCGGTCGTGCCCGTAGTCGTACACGCCGACGATGCCCGGGTGCCGCAGCCGGGCCATGACCCGGGCCTCGGCGTGGAAGCGCTCGGCGAAGCCGGGCTCGTCCAGCAGGGCGGGCTTCACCACCTTGACCGCCACCCGGCGGCCGAGGACCTCGTCCTCGGCGAGCCACACATCGCCCATCGACCCGCCGCCCAGCCAGTCCACCAGTCGGTAGCGGTCGGCGAGCACGGTGCCGCGCATGCATCTCCCTGAATCGAGCCCGAGGACCGGAGCGGATCCGGGGACCGGCCCGGTTCCCCGGGCGTGCCCTGGTCCGGGCGCACTCCGAGGATCATGACACCGGCAAGTCAACTACTGAATTCCCATCATATGAACCGCTCTCGGCTCGGGCCATCACCGGCCCCCGCCCCCCGGCGGGCCGGCGGCGGGCCCGGTCTCCTCCGGCGGCGTGCGGGGCGCCGGATTCGTCGTTCGCCCACGGACGGTGCGACCGGGAGGCGTCTCCGCCCAGGTCGCGGGCAGCCGACCGTGCACGGACGACCTTCGCTCCACGGCCCGGTGAACCGCCCCGCCCGGCGCCGCGAACAGGCGGCGGACCGGCGGGCTTCCACGGACTTCCGCGGGCTTCTGCGGGTTCTGCGGGCGGTTCCGGTGCGAATGCCGACGTACCACCGCATAGCGTTCCGGGGTTTGCCCCTCCCCCAGGGGAAGGCGGCACAGTGGCGGGCGTGCAGCAGAACGTGATCACCATCGGCGAACTCGCCGCCCGGACCAGGCTCAGCCTCAAGGCCCTGCGGCTCTACGACGAGCGGGGGCTGCTGCCGCCCGCCCTGGTCGACGCGCGCACCGGGGTGCGCCGCTACGGCCCGGCGCAGGTCGAGCGGGCCCGGCGGATCGCGCTGCTGCGCGCCGCCGGGCTGCCGCTGGCGCGGATCGCGGCCGTGCTGGACGCGGCCGTGCCGGACCCCGACGCGGACGCCGACGCGGACGCCGACGCGGACGCCGACGCGGACGCCGACGGCAACGCGGGCGAGCGGGAGCTGCTGGCGTACTGGCGGGAGCGGGAGGCCGAGCACGCGGCCCGCCGGGAGGCGGTGGGCTACGCCCGGGAGGTTCTGAGCGGAAGGAGCACCACCGTGTTCGAGATCGCCGAGCGCGACGTGCCCGAGCAGCGGGTGCTGTTCGTGCGCCGGCACGTGGACGCCGCCGCGCTGCCCGGCTTCCTCGCCGAGGCCGGCGAGTTGCTGCTCGGCCGGCTGCGGGAGGTCGGCGCGTGCCTGTCCGGACCGCTGTTCGCGGTGTACCACGGCCTGGTGGGCGAGGACTGCGACGCCCTGGTCGAGGTCTGCGCCCCCACCCCGAACGACGTCGGGCCGCACGGCCCGTTCGCGGTGCGCATCGAACCCGCGCACCGCGAGGCGTACACCGCCCTGACCCGGCGGGGCTTCGCCGCGATGGCCGCCGCCCACGACGCGGTGGGCGCCCGGGCCGCCGCCCGCGGGTACGGGCGGGGCGGGCCGAACCGGGAGGTGCACTACCCGAACCGGGCGACCGCCGGACCGCAGGAGCACGTGGTGGACGTCGCCGTACCGCTGGCCGCGGGCCGGTAGCCCGCGACCCCCGGCCGGGGGTTGACGGCGAGCCGACGCGGGGCCCGCCACGGCCCGTCGGGGATGACGCAGCGGGGTCGCCCCCGTACGGACGGGCACCGCCCGAATGTGGAACGGGTCACAGTTCCAGGGCTGTTGGGGGCCGCGGGTGAGAAGGGTCACGCCCGGAGCGCTTTCGCGGCCCGCGGCGGCGGCCGCCCCCGGCAGGACTGGGCGGGCGCCGTTCCGGCACGGGCGAAGGGCCTGTCCGCTTCGGGACCTTGGTCGCGAATCCCCTCGACCTTCGGCCCGGTGGCGGCCCCGCGGGGCCGGGGCAACCGTGGACGGT
Organism: Kitasatospora sp. NPDC091257; assembly: GCF_044757675.1. Classification (NCBI taxonomy): domain Bacteria; kingdom Bacillati; phylum Actinomycetota; class Actinomycetes; order Kitasatosporales; family Streptomycetaceae; genus Kitasatospora; species Kitasatospora sp. NPDC091257. The sequence goes on along the minus strand of NZ_JBIVVI010000552.1, from coordinate 2,757 downwards.
CGCCCGTTGTGACCGGGCGATGGCGCCGTCCGAGGTGGGCGGCGTCTTCCCCTGCCGTCTACCCGGCGCACGGTGCGCAGTGCGTGCCGTACGCTCCGGAGGACCCCCAGCACATGTCCCAGACCATCGACAACGCCCCGTATACCGCGTTCCACCGCAGGCTGGCCCTGGCCTGTTCGGGCGGACCCCTGCTCGACGGCTACATCCTGAGCATCGTCGGCGTCGCCCTGATCGGGATGCGCCCGGACCTCGGGCTGTCCACCGCCGAGGTCAGCCTGATCGGCGCCGCCGCGCTGGTGGGAATGTTCGTCGGCGGCGCGCTCTTCGGCGTGCTGACCGACAAGATCGGCCGGGAGGTGATGTACACCGCCGACCTGCTCGTGATGGTCGCCTGCTCGGTGCTCTCCTTCTGGGTGGACGCGGTGTGGGCGATCGCCGTGCTGCGCTTCGTGCTCGGCATGGCCGTGGCCGCCGACTACCCCATCGCCACCTCGCTGCTCGCCGAGTGGCTGCCCGCCAAGAAGCGCGGCCGCCTGCTCGGGCAGCAGATCGTCGCCTGGTACGCCGGCTCGGTGCTCGCCTACGTGGTGGGCTACCTGTTCCTGGAGCTGGCCGGGCCGGGCAGCTGGCGGTGGATGCTGGCGAGCTCCACGGTGCTGTGCGTGGTGTTCCTGGTGATCCGGCGCGGCTCGCCGGAGTCCCCGCGCTGGCTCGCCGCCAACGGGCGGGTCGGTGACGCGGTGCGCGTGGTCGAGAAGCACCTCGGGGTCCGGGTCGACGGCCGCGAGCTGATGCCCGATCCGGCCGAGCGCGGCCGCCCCGCCGGGCTGCGCCTGCTGATGACCCAGCCCTACCGGCGCCGCACCCTGTTCTGCGGCCTGTTCTTCATGTGCCAGGTCGGCCCGCTGTTCGCGATGCTCACCTTCGGCCCGCAGATCCTCTCCTCCTTCGGCATGCCGGGCGGCACCGTGATGGAGACCCTCGGCACCGGCCTGATCAGCCTGGTCTTCCTGCTCGGCTGCTACCCGGCGCTGCGCCTGATCGACACCCGCGGCCGGCGGCCCGTCATCATCTGGTCCTTCGCGCTGATGACCGTCCCGCTGGCGCTGCTGGGCGTGTGGCCCACCGCCCCGGCCGCCGTCGCGCTGCTGGCGCTGTGCGCGTACGCCTTCCTGTGCGGCGGGCCGAACGTGCTCGACTGGACCTACCCCAACGAGCTGTTCCCCACCGAGATCCGTGCCACCGCCGTGGGCGTCGCCACCTCGGTCAGCCGGATCGGCGCGGCCGTCGGCACCTACCTGCTGCCGCTGTCGCTGACCGGGCTCGGCACCGGCCCGACCATGCTGATCGCCGCCGGGACCACCGCCGTCGGCCTGCTGGTCTGCGTCCTGTGGGCCGAGGAGACCCGCGGCACCGCCCTCGGCGCCTCCCCCGCGGCCGCCGCCGGCGCCCCGCGCCCGGCCCGGGCCGCCGTCCCCACCCAGCGGGTCCCGCAGACGGCGCGCTGACGGCCGCCGCGCACGGCCCCCGCGTCCCGCTTCGACGGCGCCGCCCGGTTCCCCGGGCGGCGCCGTCCGGCGTTACGGGGTGCCGACCCTTGCAAGTCCCTGCGTGCGCAACTATTGTTTGCGAATGTAAATGCAGCTGCAAAAGTTGCATGCTCGTCCTTGATTAGCCTCTGCGTCCTGGCGTCAGCCGCCCCACCGGGAGTCCGACATGAGCACCTCTCTCTTCGCCCCGTTCACCCTGCGGTCCCTGACCGTCCCCAACCGCATCTGGATGCCGGCGATGTGCCAGTACAGCGCCGCCCCGAACGGGGACGCGGCCGGCGTGCCCACCGACTGGCACTTCGCCCACCTCGCGGCCCGCGCCGCCGGCGGCACCGGGCTGATCATCACGGAGGCCACCGCGGTCAGCCCCGAAGGACGCATCAGCCCGTACGACCTCGGCATCTGGAACGACGAGCAGGTCACCGCCTTCCGCCGGATCACCGACTTCCTGAAGAGCCAGGGCACCGTCCCCGCCATCCAGCTCGCCCACGCCGGACGCAAGGCCTCCACCGAGCGCACCTGGATCGACCGCGGACGCCCCGTCACCCCGGACGAGGAGCACGGCTGGACCCCGGTCGGCCCCAGCGCCGACGCCTTCTCCCCCGCCCACACCACCCCGGACGAGCTGACCGAGGAGCAGATCGGCGGGATCGTGCGGCAGTTCGCCGACGCCGCCCGGCGCGCGCTCGACGCCGGCTTCCAGGTCGCCGAGGTCCACGGCGCCCACGGCTACCTGGTCCACCAGTTCCTCTCCCCCGCGTCCAACCACCGCACCGACGGCTACGGCGGCTCCTACGAGGGCCGCATCCGCTTCGCGCTGGAGGTCGTCGACGCCGTCCGCTCGGTGTGGCCCGAGGACCTGCCGGTCTTCTTCCGCGTCTCCGCGACCGACTGGATCACCGAGAACCCGCAGGACGGCCGCGAGGGCTGGACCTCGCAGGACACCGTCCGCCTCGCCAAGGAGCTCCGGGCCCACGGCGTCGACCTGCTCGACGTCTCCACCGGCGGCATCGTCCCCGACGCCCGGATCGAGGCCGGGCCCGGCTTCCAGGTGCCCTTCGCCGAGGCCGTGCGCCGCGAGACCGACCTGCCGGTGGCCGCCGTCGGCCTGTCTACGGCGGGCCGGAGAACACGCCCGAACTGCTGGTCGCCGAACGGGCGGGCGCGACGGTCGGATTCATCTACCTCGTCCCGCAGCCGGACGGCG
>NZ_JBIVVI010000551.1:0-5795 GCF_044757675.1 Kitasatospora sp. NPDC091257 | reverse complement strand
CAGTGCGGCCTCCAGGTTCGCCCCCTACCTACTGCTGCTGCCGGCCATCGCGGCGACCCTCGTCCTGCTGGTCTGGCCGCTGATCGAGACGGTGGTGGTCTCGGCCCAGAACCTCAACAGGCGGCAGTTCATCCAGCACCTGACCGAGTGGACGGGCTTCTCCAACTACACCGACCAGCTGGGTAGTTCGGAGTTCTGGGCGATCACCCTGCGCACGGTGGTCTTCACGGTGGTCAACGTCGTGCTGATCATGGTGTTCGGCACGCTGGTCGGCCTGCTGCTCAACACCCTCGGCAAGCGGATGCGGCTGCTGCTCTCGGTCGGCCTGCTGCTGGCCTGGGCGATGCCGGTGGTCGCCGCGACCACCGTCTACACCTGGCTCTTCGACCAGAACTTCGGTGTCGTCAACTGGTTCCTGGACAAGCTGGGCTGGCACGCCATGGCCCACTTCAACTGGACCAGCGGCCAGTACTCCACCTTCTTCGTGATCATCCTGCTGATCGTGTGGCAGTCGGTCCCGTTCGTGGCGTTCAACATGTACGCGGGCCTGACCACGATCCCCAAGGAGCTCTACGAGGCCGCCCGGATGGACGGCGCCGGCTCGGGCAAGATCTGGACCTCGGTGATCTACCCGATCATGAAGCCCTTCCTCCTGGCCACGACCTTCCTTGAGGTCATCTGGGTGTTCAAGGCCTTCACCCAGGTCTACCTGATCAACAAGGGCGGACCGGACGGCCTGACCCGCACCCTGCCGGTGCACGCCTTCCTCGAAGGCATCGGGTCGCAGCACTTCGGCGTCGGCTCCGCGATCGCGGTGCTCACCATCGTGATGCTGGGCGCGCTGATGGCCTACTACTTCCGCATCATTCTCAAGCAGGAGGACGAGCTGTGAGGCGCTCGCTCATCGGACGCACCTGGCCGAACCTGATCGCGGTCGTCCTCTTCGTCTTCTTCATCTTCCCCGTCTACTGGATGTTCTCGACCGCGTTCAAGCAGAACAAGGACATCGTCAGCCGGGACCCCGTCTTCCTGCCGCTGAACGGCACGTTCGAGCACTTCGACCGGGCCGTGCACGTCCCGAACTTCTGGACGTACGTCAGCAACAGCCTGATCGTCACCGTCGGCGCGGTGCTCGGCTCGCTGGTGATCGCCACCCTGGCCGCCTTCGCGATCGCCCGGATGCGCTTCCGCGGCCGCAAGGGCTTCGTCCTGGTCGTGATGGCCGCCCAGATGGCGCCCTGGGAGGTCATGATCATCGCGGCCTACCTGATCGTCCGCGACAACGAGATGCTCAACAGCCTGGTGCCGCTGACCGCCTTCTACCTGATGATGGTGCTGCCCTTCACGATCTGGACGCTGCGCGGCTTCATCGCCGCCGTGCCCAAGGAGCTGGAGGAGTCGGCCATGGTGGACGGCTGCACCCGCACCCAGGCCTTCGTGAAGGTGATCTTCCCGCTGCTCGCCCCCGGCCTGATGTCGACCTCGCTGTTCGGCTTCATCACCGCGTGGAACGAGTTCCCGCTGGTCAACATGTTGAACAAGAACGAGACGGCGCAGACCCTCCCGGTCTGGCTCTCCTCGTTCCAGACCGCGTTCGGCACCGACTGGGGCGCGACCATGGCCGCGTCCACCCTCTTCGCCGTGCCGATCCTGATCCTGTTCATCTTCCTGCAGCGCAAGGCGGTCAACGGACTGACCGACGGCGCAGTGAAGGGCTGAGTCAACGTGAGCATCCTCGTTCCCACCGTGCCGGACAGCGACCAGCTGCACCGTGACGCCCTGACCGTCCTCCAGCCCGGCTTCGTCGGCACCGAGCCGCCGGAGTGGCTGCGCCGCCACCTCGCCGCGGGCCTCGGCTCGGTCGCGCTGTTCGACCGCAACGTGGTCGACCTCGACCAGCTGTCCGCGCTCACCGGTGCGCTGCGCGCCGAGAACCCCGACCTGCTGATCGCGATCGACGAGGAGAGCGGCGATGTCACCCGGCTGGAGGCGGGCTCCGGCTCGTCCTGGCCCGGCAACCTCGCGCTCGGCGCGATCGACGACCCGGCGCTGACCCGGGACGTCGCCCGCGAGCTGGGCCGGGCGCTGGCCGCGGCCGGCGTCAACTACAACTGGGCGCCCACCGCGGACGTCAACTCCAACCCGCGCAACCCGGTCATCGGGGTCCGCTCCTTCGGCGCCGACCCCGAGCTGTGCGCCCGGCACACCGCCGCCTGGGTGGAGGGCCTGCAGTCGGCCGGCGTGGCCGCCTGCTCCAAGCACTTCCCCGGCCACGGCGACACCGCGGTGGACTCGCACCACGGGCTGCCCGTCATCGACGTCGACCTGGACGTGCTGCGGGCCCGTGACCTGATCCCGTTCCAGGCGGCGATCGCGGCCGGAACCAAGGCCGTGATGACCGCCCACATCATGATCCCGGCGCTGGACCCGAAGCTGCCCGCCACCCTGAGCCCGGCCGTGCTGCGCGACCTGCTGCGCGCGGCCCCGGCCGACGGCGGCCTCGGCTACCAGGGCCTGATCGTCAGCGACGCGATCGAGATGGGCGCCATCGCCGACACCTTCGGGATGGGCGAGGGCACCGTACTGGCCCTGGCGGCCGGCGCGGACGCGATCTGCGTCGGCGGCGGGCTCGCCGACGAGGAGACCGTGCTGATGCTGCGCGACGCCATCGTGGCGGGCGTGCGCTCCGGCCGGCTCGCCGAGGAGCGGCTGGCGGACGCGGCCGCGCGGGTGCGGGCGCTGGGCAGCTGGGGCCGGATCGCGGCCCAGGGCGAGCGGGTCGAGCCGGACCTGGCGGTCGGTCTGCGGGCCGCGCGCCGGGCGCTCAGGGTGGTCCGGGCGCCGGGCCTGACCGTGCCGCCGGTGAGCGAGCGCCCGTACGTGGCCTCGTTCTCGGACGAGCCGAACATCGCCGTCGGCGACGTCACCCCGTGGGGTGTGGCGGGCATGCTGGCCGACCGCTTCCCCGGCACCCGCACCCGCGAGGTGTCGGCGGCCGACGCCGCGCCGGAGCTGCTGGACGCGCTGGTCGACGAGCTGCTGGCCGCCGCCGAGGGCCGCCGCCTGGTGCTGGTGGTCCGCGACGCGCACCGGCACGGGTGGATGGCCGCGGCGCTGGGCCGTCTGGTGGCGGCCCGGCCGGACGCCGCCGTGGTCGAGATGGGCCTGCCCCAGTCCGAGCCGGTCGGGGCGCTCCACATCGCCACCCACGGCGCCGCCCGGGTCTGCGGACTGGCGGCCGTGGAGGTCCTCACCGGGCAGCCGGGAGCGATCGGCTGAACCGTTCGACGAGACGTCACCGGCCGTGTCCGGTGGGCGTCGGCCCACGGGCCCGTCATGCGCATGTCGCATGACGGGCCCGTTCCGTTTCCCCGGCGTTGACCTGCGGGTTCGTCGAGTGACCGTGTTCCCTCAAGTGGGCCTTAAATCCACCTTAAGGCCCACTTAGGGTGACGGAACGACAACTGGCGGCCACGCGGTACAACAGCTCTGCAACGGCCGTCCCAAGGAGGGCTTTTGGTCGTTGACACCACCTATGGTCTAGGCCAGAGTCCAGTCATCCGGTTCGAGATTCAACCTCGCCGGATGTGGTATCGGCCCACCCCGAAGCTCTTCGCCGCCCCCTGTCCGGACTCTCCGCCGCGGGCGCCAATCACGCTGCCGGCGGGCAAGACGGCTCTACAACCCTCGGAGGACGGCGTGAAGAAGCGTCAGCTCATCTCGACGCTCGGGACCATGGCACTGGCAGTCGGTCTGACGGCCTGTTCCTCGACCGCGAAGCCGGCGGGCGACAGCGGCGCGGGCGGCTCCGCGGACCCGAAGGCCGCCGGCGGCACCGTCACCGTCTGGCTGATGGACGACGCCCAGAAGAACTGGCCGGACCTGGTCCAGCGGGTCAACGACGAGTTCGCGGCGAGGTACCCGAACGTCAGCCTCAAGCTCGTGTACCAGGGCTGGGCCGACAAGGTGGGCAAGCTCGACAAGGCCATCGCCGACGGCAGCGCCCCCGACGTGGTCGAGCTGGGCAACACCGAGACCATGAAGTACGTGCTCTCCGGCGCGCTGGCCCCGGTGGACCGCAGCACCTTCGACAACTCCGACAGCTGGATCAAGGCGCTCGCCAACACCTGCACCTACCAGGACAAGCTCTGGTGCGTGCCCTACTACGCCGGCTCCCGGGTCGCCATCTACAACTCCGCCGCCTTCCAGCAGGCCACCGGCAGCGCCGACTTCCCGAAGACCGAGGCGGACCTGCTGGCCGCGCTGGACAAGGTCGCGGACCGCAACAAGGCCGACAAGACCTACTCCCCGCTCTACCTGCCCGGCCCGTACTGGTACGCCGCGATGAGCTACGTGGCCGCGTACGGCGGCAGCATCGCCAAGTTCGACAGCTCCGGCAACTGGCACGGCACCCTGCACGACCCCAAGTCCCAGCAGGGCGTCAGCCACTTCGTCGACCTGGTGCGCAAGTACAACAAGGGCGACCTGACGGTGAACGAGCAGAACCAGTTCGAGTCGATGGCCCGCGGGCACGCCGCGTCCTTCTACGGCAACGGCTACGAGGCGGCCAGCGTCACCGCCCCGGTCACCGGCGACCCGAGCCTCAAGGACGCCGTCAAGGTGGCCACCATGCCCGGCCCCGACGGCAAGCCGCTGCCGACCTTCATCGGCGGCTCCGACCTCGCCGTCACCGCCAAGTCCCAGCAGGTGGCGCTGGCCACCGACTGGATCCGGATGTTCACCAGCACCAAGTCCGAGCAGGCGCTGGCCGACAAGGACATCCTGCCGAACAACCTGACCCAGCTGAACCCGCTGAAGAACAAGCCGACCACCGCCGCCGCGGCCAACGCCGTCCCGGACGCCTGGTTCACCCCGCTGGCCCCCGGCTGGGCCGCGGTCGAGAAGCAGAAGGTCATCCCGGACATGCTGACCGCGATCCTCAAGGGCAAGTCGGTGGACCAGGCCACCAAGGAGGCCGACGCCGCGATCGACCAGCTGATCAACAAGGCGTCCTGACCTTCCGTCGCGCCCGCGGCCACGCGCCCCTCCCGACCGTGCGGGCGCGTGCCGCGGGCGTGCGCCGCCGGGGCGCGCCGGGTGCGCGCGGGCGTGCGGACGGAGGTGCCCGGCGGCAGGTGCGACCGTAGGATTGCCGCACGAAGGACCGCAGCGAGTGTGCGGACTCGCCGCCGTGGAGGTCCCCGCCGGGCAGCCGCCCGAGCGGGGTCGAACCGTCTCATCGGAGGCAGACCCAGATGTCCGACCCGCAGACTGTTTCCGTCCCCGGCCGGATCATGGCGGCGGAGATGGCCGAGCAGCCGGCCGTCCTCCGGCGCATCCTCGACGAGGGCGCCCCGAAGATCCGCGAGGTCGCCGCGCAGATCGCCGCCCGCAACCCGCGCTTCGTCCTGCTCACCGCGCGCGGCACGTCCGACAACGCCGCGCTGTACGCCAAGTACCTGATCGAGATCCTGCTCGGCAAGCCGGCCGGCCTGACCTCGATGTCCACCACCACCGCGTACGGCGCCAAGCCGGACCTCACCGACGTCCTGGTCGTCACCGTCAGCCAGTCCGGCGGCTCGCCCGACCTGGTGGCCTCCACCAAGGCGGCCCGCGAGGCCGGCGCCATCACGCTCGCGGTGACCAACAACGCCGCCTCGCCGCTGGCCGAGGTCTCCGAGTTCCACATCGACGTGCTGGCCGGCCCGGAGAAGGCGCTGCCGGCCACCAAGACCTACACCGCCGAACTGCTGGCGCTCTACCTGCTGGTCGAGGGCCTCGCGGAGGCATGGGGG
>NZ_JBIVVI010000550.1:0-5810 GCF_044757675.1 Kitasatospora sp. NPDC091257 | reverse complement strand
CCTCCCGCCTCACCCTGACCGCGCCCACCGGCCCCTTCCCGGTCGGCATGGTGCCGCTGCACCTGCGCGACGAGTCCCGGCTGGACCCGAACGCCCGGCCCGGCACGTTCCGCGAGCTGATGGCCACCGTCTGGTACCCCGCCCGGACCGCGGACGCCGCCGCCTACCCGCTCGCCCCCTGGATGACCGAGGGCGCCCTCAAGGCCTTCCTCGACGACGTCGGCTTCCCCCTCCCGCTCTCGCTCGCCCCGCTCACCGCCGGCCACCAGGGCGCACCCGTCCACCGGGCCGGCCGGCCGCTGCCGGTCATCCTGTACTCGCACGGCGCGGGCAGCCACCGCGGCGACCACACCATCGTGGTCCAGGAGTTGGCCAGCCACGGCTTCGCCGTCGTCACCGTCGACCACACCCACGACGGCATCACCGAATTCCCGGACGGGACCGTCGTCACCCGGGACGGCGTCGCCCCGGGCCTGTACCCGAGGGACTACGCGGCCGACCTGCTCTTCCTGCTCGACCGCGTCGTCGACCTCGCCAACGGCCGCAACCCCGACGTCGACGGCCGCACCCTGCCGAACGGCCTGCTCGGCGGCCTCGACGCCCGGAACATCGGCGCCTTCGGCTGGTCCAAGGGCGGCACCGCCGTCGGCCTCGCCATGGTCGCCGACCAGCGCATCCGCGCCGGGCTGACCCTGGACGGGCGGATGGAGTCGAACCCCGCCATCACCACCGACATCGACCGTCCGTTCATGATGATGACCGCCAACTACACCCGGGCGAACAGCCCCTACATCGCGACCTTCTGGGGCCACCTGCGCGGCTGGCGCCTCGACGTCCAGGCCACCGGCGCCGTGCACAACTCGTACGGCGACAACATGACGCTGATCCCGCAGGCGGGCCGGCTGATCGGCCTGACCGAGGAGCAGATCCAGTCCCAGGTCGGCACCCTCGACCCCGAGCGCGGCGTCCTCATCCAGCAGGCCTACCCGCGCGCCTTCTTCGACCTCCACCTGCGGGGCCGCCACTGCGGCAAGCTGCTCGACGGCCCGTCGAAGGCCTTCCCGGAGGTCGTCCACCACCCGTAGGACCTCGTGCACGGGCGGCCGCCACGGGGGTGCGGCCGCCCGACCCTAGCCGCGCCCCGCCAACGCCACGCCCGTCCGGTACAGCTCCACCAGTAGCGGCCGCAGCGCCTCCCCGGCAGGCGTCAACCGGTACGAGGTCCGCACCGGGAACCCGCGCCGCCGCTCCCGCACCACCAACTCCCGCTCCCCCAACGCCTGCAGGCGCTCCGCGAGCACCTTCGAGCTGATCTCCGGCAGCCGCTCCCGCAACTCCCCGTACGAGGCGGGCCCGTGCATCAGCTCGCGCAGCACCAGCGTCGTCCACCGGCCGGCCACCGCCGCGAGCGCCACCTCCACCGGACAGTCCGGCTCCGGACGGGCGGTGCGGCCGCGCCCGTCCGGCACCAGCTCCTCGTCCCAGCCCCGCTCACCCGACCCGTCACTTCCCGTTTGGTGACCCACGCCGGGCCGGTCTTCACTGCTCGCATGACTCACCCCGCCACCCTCCCCCCAAGCACCGACCCGGCACAACACCCGGCCGTCTTCGCCGCCGCCTTCAACTCCGGCCGCCCGGAACTGCTCGCCCGGGTCTACGAGCCCGGCGCGGTCTTCGTCCCCGCCCCCGGCGCCACCGCCACGGGGCCCGAACTCCAGCGCGCCAACGCCGAGTTCCTCGCCCTCGGCCTGCCCATCACCGTCCGCCCCCGGCACACCTACGTCGCCGACGACATCGCCCTGCTCATCGTCGACTGGGAGATCACCGGCACCACCCCCGACGGCACCGACATCCACCTCACCGGCACCGCCACCGACGTCGCCCGCCGCGACCCGGCCGGCCACTGGCACTACGTGATCGACAACCCCTTCGGCACGGCCGCCCGACCGTGACCGGGCGACCACTCAACCCTCGGTCCGCACCTTCGGGTTGACCGTGCAGAAGTAGACCCGGCTGGTCTGCTTGTCGAAGTAGAAGCTCCCCGAATACTGGGTCCGGGTGATCGACCTGTCGAAGGCCGTGCTGTGGAGCCATCCGGTCGTGCCACCCACCTCGGTGGCGATCTCCTCCGGGACACCGCACTCGATGACGGTCTCCTCCCACGTTCCGCCCGACGTGATCGCCGCCAGCGTCGCCGGCTCGACCTGCGCCACCCCCTCCAGGCTCACGTCAGTCGGTCCGGGAACCCCCCCGCCCGGTGTTCTGCGTCAACACCCGGCTGACCCACGTGGCCCCAGACAGCGAACCCAACTGCGGAAAGCGGCGCGCCAGCGGGTCGAGGTCCGTCCGCACCGTCGGCGTCGACACGGGCGCAGGTGCCGGAGGCTCCGCCGCCGTACAGGACACCACCAGCGGCAGGCCGGTGATCAGCGCCAGAGCCGGAACGAACAGCGCGGCCCGAGGCCTTGAACGCTGCTTCACACGAGGGCGATCCATGAAGCCGATCATTCCACTCCCGAACTACTGTCGAACGAACGGTCCTTGGCGGGTGTCCACACCGGTCAGAATCAGCGCCTCCCCCCCCGCTTCTCCCTTGACATACTGGAAGTACCGCTCGCAGGTGAGGATTCCCTCCACAGAGGCCAGTCTGGCGACTGCGCCCGTCCCGGCGTCCTCCTGCCTCCCGTACTCCCAGGTGCCGGTGAACCTGACGGCCGTCGGCGACTCCTTTCCCCGACACATGGCGGGCGGCAGACTCACCTCGCCGAGCCTGCCGCCCTCCAGGAACTGGATCGAAGCGGCGCCCGCCTTCCAGGTCCCGATGACAGCCGGGTCAGGCGCCTTCCCCACCGTGCACGAAACCGCCAACGGGACCACACATGCCAGCACCATCGACACGCGCCGCCCCGCATGCCTCGCTCCGAACGAGCCCATCAACTCTGCATTCCCCGCTCCACCTCTCCGGAGCCACGGGAGCCGTTCAGGACTTCGTCATCAGTAAGCCCGGACTCTTCAGCCGCTAGAGATCCCTGCCCGCCGAGCAGCCTCCGCAGGATGATTCGTTGGTCCTTCACGCACCCCTCCATCGAAAGCTCTCCCATCCACCAACGAAGCCCAGAGCGCCCCATCCGACCTTCGGATGGGGCGCTCCCTGAGCCGGTCGTAATGCACCCTGACGGCTGGTGAACTACTGCCGGACGAAGGGATCATCGGCGATCGAGACTCCGGTCAGCTGCAACCGCTCCTGCCCCTCGTACGTGAAGTACTGGAAGTACCTCTCACACGTCGGATAGCCGGCGCCGGACGTCAGCGTGGCCCACGCTCCGGTCCCGGCGTCCTCCAACTTGCCATGCTTCCACGTGCCGGTGAACTGCACCGGCGTGGGCGACTTCTCCCCACGGCAGGCGGCAGGCAGCAGACTCACCTCGCCGAGCCTGCCGCCCTCCAGGAACTGGATCGAACCGATGCCCGACGTCCACGCCCCGACCACCGGGGGCCTCTCCTCGGGCCCGGCCGAACACCCAACCGCCACCGGCAAAACGGACGCCAGGGCGACCGCCGATCCGCACCGCCTGCTCCGACGAACTACGCCCTTGAGAACCATCGCTGCTCACTCCCCCGAGACTGGGCGGACATCGTGGTCACCGGTCCCTTGCCTTGTTCCTGCAGGAAGATCTGACAGTCCTGCCCGCGGTTGTAGTTCCGCAGGGTCACGAAGACCCCCGACCCGTCGTCGTCCACGCTCCCCGCCTTCCAGGTCCCCTGGAACTCACCGAGCGGGCCGTCGCCCACCACGGGCTCCTTCAAGCAGAAGTAGCCGTCGAGCCGAACCTCCCCGAGCGCCCCGTTCTCCCGCAGCTCGATCACCTCGTCCCGCGCCGCCCACCGGCCCACATAGTCCTTCACCTCCGGCCCACCCGGCCTGAGCTTCAGATAGCCGGTGGCTCCGGCGATCAGCACGAGCCCCACCACCAGGACCACCCCCTCCCGCGACCTCGGAAACCACCTTCCGACAGCCATGTCTCCCGCCCCTCCCTCAAAGGATCTCCCGCACACCCGCAAACACCGGGAGCGCCCGATCCGTTCGCCGGATGGGGCGCTCCCGAAGGCAGGGGTCAACACGATGTCACGATCACCGAACTACTACCGGACGAACGGCTCCTGGCCGGCGTCCACACCGGTCGTCCCGAGCCAGTCGCCCGACTTGGCACTGCCGTACTGAAAGTGCCTCTCACACCTCAGGTTTCCCTCCGCCGAGGACAGTTTCGCTACCGCCCGGTCCCCGCGTCCTCCACCTTCCCGTACTCCCACGAACCCGTGAACCTGACATTCCTCCCAAGGACCACGGTTCCCGGTGAACCGCGCCCCATGGTAGGAAGCGGGGTCCCGCATCCCGCACGGGGAGGCGGGACCGCGCAGACGGTCCGACCGGTCAGCACTGCACGCGGTCGCCGACCTTCCCCATGTCGAGCGTTACACGATCCTCGGCAACCGCGCCGTCGCGCTGGACTGCCACCCGGTACTCGCCTTGGAGGCTTTGCGGTACGGATACCGTGTCGACGGTGCGGAGCACCCCGTCGACGGTGATCGAGAACCCCTTCCGCGCCGGAAAGCTCCCTCCTTGGCAGGAGATCTGATCGATCGTCTTACCACTGGACATCAGCATGACCGACCACTGGCCGTTGTACATGCTGGCACCGACGAAGATTCCGACTCCGGGGAGCGGCCTGGCAGCGATGTCCGCGAGCGGAACGCATCCACGCGAAACCACCCTCGGCGACGCCGAGCAGATGGCGCCGGTAGTCTCGGCCTGCCAGATCAACTCCGGGCCGTAGCACCGTGTCCACCGGGCACCCCGGTGCAGGCGCAGACGCCGAACAGCAGACCTGCGAGAACGGTACGGAGTTTCACCGGAAAGCACCTCACGTCTTCTCCCCCCTTCTCCGTGGCTCCTCGACCACCAGAGCCTCCGACGCGTGCAGCCGCCGCCCCCTTGGGCGGTGGACCACGGCGGCCCCTCGCCGAACGTACAGGACGTTCGGGAAGGGGCCGCGGTGCTGTGCGGAGCGTGCGGGGGCGGGTCAGGCGCGCTGGCCCTCGGTGGGGGCGGCGGTGGGGGTGGCGGTGCTGCCGGCCTGGGTGCCGAGGGTGCGTTCGACCTTGGCGACGGCGGTGCGGTACTGCATGGAGGCGGCCTGCTCGGAGGTGGCCTGGCGTTCGAAGAAGCCGAAGGCCATGGCGACCGTGCCGAAGCGCTCGATGCCGACGTAGCCGTTGAGTTGGACGCCGGCCAGGGTGCCGTTGAGGTGAACGGCGGGGGCGTCCTTGCGGTCGCCGAGGGTGACCGGGGTGACGGTGAAGGTCACCTCGTCGTCGGTGCCGCCGTTGAAGGTGATGCTGTGGCAGGTCTTCAGGGCGTCGGAGACGGTGTTGAAGTCGGCGGTGAGCCGGTCGGGAGCCTCGGCGGCGAGGACCTGGGTGGTCATCGGGTTGCCGTTCGGGCCGTCGAGTTCGACCGCGGCGTGCGCGACGTCGGTGCCGGTCTGGGTGGCGTGCATGTTGATCAGGGCGCTGAGCGCGGCGCAGCCCGTCATCGGCGTCGGGTTCGCGCCGGGGCTGGGGCTCTGCGTCACCGGGATCTCGGTGTGGCCGGCGCCGAGGTCGGCGGCGGTCAGCAGGGCCGACTTCAGCTGGTCGGCGGAGGGTAGTTGTTGGGCGTCGTCGGTGCCGGTCTGGGTGGCGTGCATGTTGATCAGGGCGCTGAGCGCGGCGCAGCCCGTCATCGGCGTCGGGTTCGCGCCGGGGCTGGG